>NZ_JADJSO010000006.1:0-204697 GCF_016711665.1 Candidatus Villigracilis saccharophilus | reverse complement strand
GGGATGTGCGCCGCTCATGGTTGAGAGACACGGCAGTTTTTGAGAATTATTTCGATGAGATCGCTCAGATTGCATTGATCGCGCGTCGTTCCATTGAACACGGAAAGCCTGAATTACTTGGCCAGCTGATGGATCAAAACCATGCGTTATTACAATGCATGACAGTCTCCTCTCCCGTACTGGATAAATTAGTGGATGCCGCCCGCAAAGCTGGCGCGCTTGGCGCAAAACTCAGCGGCGGCGGACGGGGCGGTAATATGATCGCTTTGGTGGAGCAGGATAAGGCGGAGGCTGTTGCTAATGCATTAATCTCCGCTGGCGCAAAACGGACGATCATCACTGAGATCAGTTAAAACTGTAATGCAGTCTTATGAACAAAAATGGCTCGCTCCCATTCCGCCTTATCTCGCCGTGTGGGCGGGATTGTTTTTGTTCAAAAGCGCATGGATGACTCTGGTCGGATTCCATATTGCGATTCTGTTGACACTTTTGTTTTTGCGCCTCAATCTTCCAGTCAACATTCTTCTCAAAAGCAAATTTCCAAAATGGATACTGGTCAGTGTGCTGATTTGCAGTACCAGCGGAATTGGATTGTATTTTCTCTGGGATCTATTTGGTATTGCCAGTGACCTGCCATCTCAGTTAAAAAATATCGGCTTGAACTCATCCTCATGGCCGATGTTCATGACTTATTTTGTGCTTGTAAATCCATTCGTCGAAGAATATTTCTGGCGCGGTATCCTTGGCAGTGATTCCAAACAGTTGTATTTCATGGATGTGATTTTTGCCGGCTATCATGTGATGATCTTGTGGGGCAGGGTCCAGCCATTCTCCATTCTGTTCGCGTTTGCAGTTCTCACATCCGCGGGCTGGCTGTGGCGTCAGATCGCACGGGAGGATAAAGGTCTTCTGGCGCCAGCGCTGGGTCACATGACTGCTGATTTCTCGATACTATTAACAGTCTATTGGCTGACAACGTGACTCATTAATCAGACCATCATGGCCAGAAATTGTTCAATATCGTTCGTTGCAGTTTGCGCAGCGGGTGCGATGCGGCGCGATACACCGATGTACTGGTCGAAAGCATGGACCGTATCTGGAAGTTCGATATACACCGAAGGGACGTTCACTGTTTGCAGGGCATGATGTAACTTCCTGCCCTGTGACGCGTCGATCACAAAATCATTGTCGCCGAAGATCTGCAGAGTTGGTGGGCAGCACGAGTCAACGTATGTGAGCGGAGAATAAAGGCGGTATTTTTTGGGTACTTCGTTCAATGTGCCACCAAACAAATTTACCAGCAGCAGCGCGCCGCCGGGAATGTTTGAATAGCGATAAGCGGGGAAAGCGCGCAAACGGGTCAAAAATTTATCCAGCCAGGTTTTATCGTGGATATACGGCAGCATGTCCTCTGTGATGGTTGAACTCGATTCTGGCTGACCTGGATTCGCTTCGCCGTATTCATGAAAATATGCATCCATGTCCGTGATGCCTGCAATCGAGATGACTCCTCGAATGGATGTATCAGCATCTACTCGCTTGGGTTGGAAGGACGGAATATTCGACGAGTATGCCGCAAGCAATGCAAGCTGCCCGCCGCCTGCGCCGCCCATCAACACAATTCGTTCGGGGTCAATATCAAGACGTGCGGCATTTGCTTTCATCCAGATGATGGAATGCTTGACATCATTCAGCATTTTTTTCATGTCTGCTTCAGGCGCGAGCGAGTAGGCCAGGTCCATGACCACGTGGCCCTGATTCACCAATCGCGAAAACAACGGGCGAGAGAGAAAATCCTTGTCTGCGGCCTGCCATAGGCCGCCGTGCAGGTAGATAATGGCAAGGCGGGTGCGCTTGACTTCGGACGGCGGCAGCCACAGGTCGCAGTAAAGAGGCGCCGCATCGCCAATGTTGATATCCCTTTGATAGAGTCCGAATGGTTTGGACGGCTGGATCAATTGATAGGGACGCGATAAACGCTTCCACAGATCGGGGTCGATCCGCTGCCCCCAATCCTTTCCGAACGCAAGCTCGAAGGCATCCTGCCGTTTCGTTACTCGGACCGTATGTTTGATGCCGGCAAACGCGCCAAACAGCCCGCTGACGGCCGCTTCGCGGTCACCGCGTATGAACCCGATCAATGCGCCGAGTCCTCCCGCGATGGCGAGGAACGGCGCCCATGCGCCCGCCCATAATTTTGGCAGCCATATGACCCCGCCCGCGCGGCCTTTGGGTGAGCGGATGAGGGTCAGTAGGCCAAAGAATGCCGAGAGAAAACTGAGGAAACGGGAAAGTTTTTTCATGGTCGGCATTATATCCCCATGTGGGCAGTTCAATTATGAGACTTCGGAAATCATCGTCGTATAATCAGCAGGCCATATCCCTGAACTCTGGAAAATACATGAACATCTTTGTTTTGAAATTAATTCTTGCCCCGATCATTATCGGCTCCGCCAGTCTTGCGGGTCGTCGCTGGGGACCGGCTGTCAGCGGCTGGATCGTCGGTATGCCGCTCACATCCGGACCGGTCATCTTTTTTGTTGCGCTAAGTCACAGCGCCGCTTTTGCGGCAAATGCCGCGCTGGGCGTGTTGAGCGGCGGACTATCGCTTGTGGCCTATGCATTAACTTATTCATGGCTGGCGACGAAGTTCCGCTGGCAGATCTCCATCACAGGAAGTTTGCTTGTTTTTGCCACGAGCACTACGATCTTGCAAAACTTTACTTTTCCTCTCCTGCCTGTCTTTTTCATGGTAGCCGCAGTGATCGTGCTTGGTTTGCGGTTTATGCCCAACGATACTGTGGTGAAAGAAAGTGAAACAAAGCCGGGTAAATGGGATATTCCAATCCGTATCTTGATCGGAACGAGTTTCATTTTGTTGTTGACCGGCGTTGCGCCGTTGATCGGTTCACGCTTGACCGGATTATTAACCACCATTCCGTTATACGTCACTATTCTGGCGATCTTTGCTCACCGGCATCAAGGTCCAGCCGCGGCGGCGCATGTCTTGCGCGGACTGCTCTATGGGATGTTCGCGTTCACGGGATTTTTTATTGTCTTGAGTCTCTTGATCGAAAAGACAAGTTTGGCCGTTTCTTTCGGAGCGGCGGTGTTGACTGCGTTGGTGATTCAAGGCTCATCTTTGTATATTTTGAATTTGTTGCACAGAAAGTAGGGGCGAGGTCACCTCGCCCCTACTTTTCTTCCGGTGGTTTGACAGAGCGAAATTCTCTGAATAATAAAAGGTCATAAATGATCTTAAGTCCGCCGGCAAGGAAGAGCGGCGCGTTGAATAAAAACGGAATGCTAAAGAAGAAGCCTGTCAGCATGGGAGAGATGGCTGCGCCAACAGAACGCGCGATGGCGGTCACACCCGAAGCGGCGGACCGTTCGTCGGGGGCAACAACAGCCATCGTGTAGGATTGACGCGTGGGGACATCCATTTGCGAGATGCTGAATCGCAGGAGCAAAATCCCAATGGCGAGAGGCAGGTTTGGCATCAACGGAACGAGCATCAATAAAATATTCGATGGGATGTGCGTGAAGACCATCGTGTTGATCAATCCGATCCTTGCAGCGAGGGGCACAGCTAGCAATGCCGAAATTCCTGCGAGCACATTTGCGCCAAAGAAGATACTGCCAAGTGTTCCAGAGTCCACACCGAACTTCACATGGAACCAGTATGCGATCATACTTTGCACAACCAATCCGCCGGCGAATGCATCCAGTGCAAAAAGAGCGCTCAATTTGAAAACAACTTTGCGCGAGCGATGCAAGCCAAGAGTCTTTTTGACATCTGTTTTTATTTCAGTCACTTCGATTGCGGATGATACTCCCATGAACAAAATCAAAAGTAAAATTCCGCCAAGCCCGTATCCCATCAACACAACGCGGTATGACTCCAGTTGAGACATGCCGTTGCCATTCAAAATCTTTGCCAGCCATCCGCCCGCGAGCGCACCTGTTGCAGTTGCGAACGAACCGACCATGTTGTACCATGCGAAGAATTTCGTGCGTTGTTTGTCGGGGATGAGTTGAGACAGTCCTGCCTGTTCCACGGACAGGAACGGCCCGATCTCATTTCCGCTTGGACTGATGACGCCGATGATGGCAGCCGCCATTAACAGAATAATATTATTTGTGATGACAAACACGGCACCCGCCCCGACCATGAGCAGGGCGCCGACCAACAGAGTTTTCCTGCGCCCGAATTGGTCTGCGTGTGTGGTAAGCCATAATGTGATGCCTGCGTCGCCGGCCAATGTCAGCGTAAAGAGCAGACCGATCATCTTTTCGTCAAAGCCTGTTTCAGCGAGATAAAGCGCGAGCACAACTGAGAGAAATCCGTAGCAGAACAAACGAATGATGCGCGTGGAGAAAAGCAGGTTGATGTCGCGTTGATGGGTCATGCTGTGTCCTATATTTTTTATTGGGAAAATACTGCCAGCGCGCCTTGCGGGTTGATAATACTTTGCAGTTCAGAGAAAGGGATCACCACAAGCTGCGGACCCGCCGCGTACGCAGCAACCTGATACGCGTCAAAGGTGATGACCAGACCTTGATCGGAAATATTCCAGCGCTGGTAGTTTTCTGCGAGCGGGTCCGCGCCGGCGGAGAACATCTCAAAACCAATATCGCGCGTAGACAATTGAGCTTTGCAGAGATCCGAGAGCGCTTGAAGGTAGTTCGAACCTGAAAGGAAAAGCTCATCCAGGGTGATCTCTCTGCCACTCGAAAGATCGTAATTCAATGTGCGGCTGTATCCGTTTGGATGCGCTGCGCCGTCTGAAAAAACATAGATTTCGAGTTTGATGCTCCAAATATCCGCGCGCTGACCGATGATCGAATACTGCAAGTCAAAACTGCTTCCTGCCCCGATGGGAGGGTTGGATGCAAAAGCAAGTACATCGTTCTTGAATTGATCTATTTCATCCTGGATAATTTGCTCTATGAGCGTATTGAAGTTCGTCACGCGCGGGTCACTTGAGCCTTGAAGAGTTGTGATCTGTGCTGTGATCGTGTACACGGGCGCAATCCCTGTTTCACTGAATGGCGAGGATTGTACGGAAACCGTCTGACTCAGCATGGGCGTTGGCGGCGGGAGCGTCGGCGCGGACGGAGTGAGGGTCGGGATCAGTGTGAAAGTTGCTTCAATGTTGACGGCTGGCGCAGTGGCCGAGATGGGCAGGTCGACCGGCGGGTTGTCCGGGGTGACTCCGGACAGGCTGCATGCCAGTGCGCTCATCAAAAGAACAACTAACAAGAATAGATTTTTCGTTTTCATAATAACTCCTGCTGACTCGGGGATTGCTTCGTCGCCGTATGGCGGCTCCTCGCAGCGACATTGAATTTTTATTTCTTCGCCACATCCAAACGACACCATGCATATAAGGCATCGTAGACTTCAAATTGATTTTCTATATTTTCGAGGTCATGCGGAAAGCGCAAACTGTATCCGCTGGCGATGGCTTCCAATCCGCGCGCGATGGGGTCGGTATCAATATCTTCATCCACATCCGCCGCATGGACGATCTTTGCCAGCCGCAAAAGTCCCGGCTCCTTGAGTCCATATTTGACGATGATCGATTCAAACGAACAGCGTCCATCCACGTGACCCAGTTCCACGCCGGGCGCGTCGTAGGGAATCGCTCCGGTCTCTTTGACAACTTTCTCAATTTGACTGGCGGGTACGAATAAAAATTCCGCTTCGCTGTCTATGAAGCGGGTGATCAGCCACGGGCATGCGACTCGGTCAACGTGTACGTGGGAACGGGTGATCCATTTCATGGAATTCTCCTCTTGCAGATTATTTACAGAATGGGTTTCAAGCTTTCCGCCCAGATACGGATGGCATTCCAGTCACGGCGATCTCCGCGCGGGAAAATACCCAGGGCGACGGTGAGGCGTAGCATGAGTGTATCCCAATTGAACGGTAGTTTGCTGAAATCCAGCATTCCTGCAAAGAGACCTTCGCTGAGCGGTTTCACTTGTTCGCGCACAGGCGCAACCCATTTTGCCACTGCTGAGCGGTATTGATCGCTGTTTGACATTGCCAATGTGATGCAGACTGTAAACTCTGCGAATCGCTTCTGTGCCAATTCCGCCCGATGAGTCTGGATAAACTGCATAGCCTCCGGAAGCCATTTTGAACCACGAATGGCGCTGCCTGCAACAACAGCTTGGTACAAGGAAAGATCTGTCACTTCATTCATTGGCAGTACATCCACTAGCGTGCCATTTTCGGCGAGAGTCTTGCCGATGGCTTCTGCTACTTCCGCAGTAGAACCTGCGCGACTGGCATACGTAACAAGAATTTTGTTCGACATTTTAGCTTCTCCTTTTATATCAATTTCAAGAACAGATAGCTCATTGCAATTGTTTCAAAATTTCCAAGGTCTCAATTTTTCCGCCGATGCCATTCTCGCCGCCGGGACCGACACAGGATGGACAGCCGTCTTCACATTCGCATTCGCTGACCAGTTCGTAGGCGCGGCGGATCAGTTCATCATGGATCTCAAATAATTTTTGACTGAATCCGATTCCCGCCGGGACATGATCATAAAGAACAACGGACGGCATGTTGTTGGCGGGCTTCCAGACCGGGTCTGTGTGAATTCCCAAGTCACGCGGATCGCACATCAGGAATAATGGCGCGAGGTTGCCGAGGACGAATCCCAGCCCGGCCAGTCCACTGCGGATGCGGACGTTTTGTTCCACTTTTTTATGACAGGTCGGGCAGAGGGTGGTGAGATTCTCCAAACGATTGGCTTGATCGCGATCCAATGCGCCTTCACGCACAAAGGCGCGGAATGGGATCTTATGATGCACATCATGCTGCCGTCCGCTTTCTACTGTGCCGCAGACCTGACATTGATATTGGTCGCGTGCGCGCACACGCTCACGGATCTTCAGCCAGTCGGGGCCGTAATTGTTTGGGTCGTTGGACCAGCTCCCAGCGTCGCGCAGATGCGAGACTGTTTCTTCGGAAAGAGAAAGCCAGTAGCCGGTTGTCTGTAATTCGGACGGGGGCATATCCAGCGGTTCTTCTCCTAAATTTTCATATGTGAACCAGCGGATTTTTTTGAAGCCGACAACTTGAGTTGTCACTTGAATTTCACCGTATGCTTTTTCGCCGCCGTTGATTGCGGAATGCTCATTGGTGGAAAGCACTTCGATCTCAGAACTTCTTTGCGCTTCAGTGTAGTAATCGAGGCCGACTGGAATGAGCTGGGCGAGCTGATGTTCGAGATTGAATTCCTGCACAAAATATTGCTGGCCTTCGTGCATATAGATCGCGCCGGGGTGAACCATCCACGCCGCGCTTTCACCATCGACTGTTCCTACTGTCCACGGTCTGCCATCTTCGGTCATGCTTTGCAGAACAATGCTTTGCGGCGATGCGGAACGCAGTGAAATATTCGCGGCGGGATATTGATCCTTCATCCAAAAATATTTTTCGTCCGAGAAATGCGCATCTTGATTTGCAACCAGGAATTCGAGATATTCATCGAGCAGCTCATCGGAGATGCTTCCGAAGCCATCACCCTTTTGAAATGGCAGCTCGAACATTGCACAGCGCAAATGCTCGAGCAAAATGAGCAAATGATTTGGGTTGAGAAGTGCCTGCTCCGGCGAACTGCCGAAAAAATATTCGGGGTGATGCGCGAGGAACTGGTCCAGCGGATTCGGCGACGCGACCAACACTGACACGGCTGGATCATCTCCGCGTCCCGCCCGGCCCGATTGCTGTCTTGTGCTTGCGATGGTGCCCGGATACCCGACAAGGATCGCTGCGCCCAATCCGCCGATGTCGATTCCCAATTCAAGTGCATTGGTGGCAACGACAGTTTTGACAGAACCGTCGCGTAATCCCTGCTCGATCTCGCGGCGTTGATGCGGAAGGTAGCCGGAGCGATAGCCGCGGATTTCAGATTGACGATTGACGATTGACGATTGCAAGTACGTCAAAATGATTTCCACACTGCGGCGCGTCCGTGCAAAGACAACAGATTGAATATTATGATTCAACAAGTCTGTTGCAAGGCGTACGCTTTCCAATAAACTGCTTTTTCTTAATCCCAGCGAATGGTCTGTAACGGGTGGATTGTAAATAATGAAATGACGTTCGCCGCGCGACGAGCCGTCGTTGTCAATGAGTTCAACATCTTCTTCAATTAAGTTTTCAGCAAGTTCCTTTGGATTGCCGATCGTTGCGGATGCGAGAATGAACTGCGGCTTTGCTCCATAAAAATTCGCCACGCGTTTGAGTCTGCGGATGACGTTGGCGACATGCGAGCCAAAGACTCCGCGGTAGGTGTGGGCTTCATCGATGACGATGAATTTCAGGTTGCTGAAAAATTCGCTCCAGTTAGAGTGATGCGGCAAAATTCCAGTATGAAGCATGTCTGGATTTGAGAGTACGATGCGGGCGTTCTTGCGAATCGCAGAGCGTTGTGATTGAGGGGTATCGCCGTCATAGATTGACGATTTCAGATTTGCGATTTTCGATTGGATGGATTGAAGATTGGAGTATTGATCCTGCGCGAGGGCTTTGGTCGGGAATAAGTAAATCGCACGCGCTTCGGGGTTTTGGATCATTGCCGCGAGGACGGGCAGGTTGTAGGCGAGAGTCTTTCCGCTGGCGGTGCTGGTCGCGAGGATGATATTTTTTCCAGCGCGGGTATTTGTCCATGCTGAAAGTTGGTGCGAGTAGAGGCTGTCAATGCTGCGGGTGGATAATGCCTCTCGTAGTGCGGCAGGCAGATCGGTCGGGAATGGATGCGTCTGTGCCGCGCGCGGCGGAGTTGTTCTCCACGCTGAAAAATTCGGCGCGGTATTTTCGTCCTGTTTCCAATGCTCAAATAATTGTTGAAGGTGATTCAATTTGTTGCCGATTATGCACTACTAGCTGACGGTTCTTCACCAAGTGTGTGCAGGGTACGGAACGCCCATGCGCCGATCCCGAATGGAACCCAAAAGGTGACGGTGCGATAGGTGAGGGTGATCACGACCGCCTGACTCCAATTGACGTTCAGGGATGTCAGCGCGAGGGGCATTAGCCCTTCCACGATGCCGATGCCTGAAGGCGTGGGAGAGACGATCAGAAAAAGATATGCGATCGAAAATCCTGCGATGATGGTGCCGGCGGAAAAGGGAACTTCAAAAGAAAGAAATGAGAATACCAGCACAAGCATCAGTAACCCTTTGTCCAAAATCCCCCACAGGATCGGCCTGACCAAACTTGACGGTTTTTCGGTTAGTCCGGCCAGCCCTTCCGAAACCTCATGCGCGAACTCATGCGCGCGAACTTCACTCAGGTAATCTTCCTTGCGAAAGAACTTTACAACACGGTTGATGCCCCGCGCGATCTTCCCCAGCAGGTTGCCTAGTTTTTCCTCAGAGCGATATCCAAGGTACAGCACAAAGGCGTATGTGACGGCGGTTCCAAGCAGGAACAAGGAAGCTGATATTTCGCCTGCCTTCAAATCATTGCGGCGAACCAGCACCATCAGTCCAAGTGACAGGACAACCAGAAACGCGGCTTGATCAAGCAGCAGGAATAATGCGGCGGCGACTGTTACTTTGCCGGGCGGATGCCCGCGCCGCCGCGCTTCGGACGCAAAGAGGGCGATTCCGCCTACGCCGGCAGTTGGTGCCACCACGTTGATGAAGTTCGCCGCTGTGGATATCCTCGCCAAAGTCTGCACAGATTCGTGTACTCCAAGCAGATGAAAAATGGATTGATACATGCGCGCCGTGGTGACGAACCAGATCAGTTGAACAAGGATGGCTAGAATAAAAAAAGTTAAGTGCGCTTTTTGCAAAGTTTGCATGATGGTTTCCAGTTCACTGAAACTGATCGCCACCACCGCAATGCCAAGAAATAATATAACTACAACAAATAATTTCTTCATTCCTGTGATTATACACACAAAAAAAGAGCAGACTTGCGCCTGCTCTTAAGTTCTGGACTGCGGACTTCAGTCCGCACGATAAAGGCAGACTTCAGTCTGCAATACGTTTTATCTACGTCTGCCGCTGCCAACCAGTGAAACATAATACAGCAATTGCAGGATGGCTGTGATTAACCCGGCCACATAGGTCAACGCAGCTGCGTTCAGTACGGCGTTGACACCGCGCTGTTCTGCTTCAGTTTGGATGATGCCGGTTTGCACGAGCAGCTGCTTCGCGCGGGCTGACGCGTTAAATTCCACGGGCAGGGTGGCGAGGGCGAAGACCGCTCCGCCGGCGAAAATAATGATTCCCAGCCAGGCGAGTTCGGTAAAGCGCAGGAATAAACCGATCATGATCAGTATCCAGCCGAGATTGGACCCGATGTTAACGACCGGCACCAGCGCCGAGCGGAATTTGAGCGGGAGATATTCTTCCGCGTCCTGCATGGCGTGACCAAGTTCGTGCGCCGCGATGGCGAGCGATGCGACCGATGCAACATTCGCAACTCCTTGTGAAAGGAAGAGGGTTTTATTGCGCGGGTCGTAGTGATCGGTCAGCTCGCCGGATGTGGTTTGAATTTGCACGCCGTATAAATTACCGGCATTCATTAATCGCTGCGCGGCTTGCGCACCGGTCAATCTGCTGGAAGCCTGTACGCGGCTCCATTTGTTGTAAGCTGATTTGACATACCAGGAGGTGAGTCCCATCAGAATGAATGCTGGGAGCATATACATTAAATAAGTTGGGCTGAAGAACATTTTTATTTTCCTTTCTATGAAAAATTGTTGACTCTAACTATATACGCAAGGCAGACAAGTTAAGGTGTATGAACCGGCGTGACTGTTGGGGTCGGGCGCGGCATGGATGTTGGAAGCGGATTTCCATTAATGGTCGCCAGCAGGGTTTGCGCGGCGGCATCAAGCTGTGGATCGCGCCCGGCGGCGAAATCTTCGTCCGTGAACTCTACAAAGATATCAGGCGAAAGCCCAACATGGTCAATGGAGCGTTCATTGGGAGTCAGCCAGAGCGCCATTGTGATGCCTACAGCTCCCTGATTATTTTGAAGTTGAATAAAACTTTGGACTGATCCCTTGCCGTAACTTTGGGTGCCGATCAATTTTGCGCGGCCGTAATCTTGAATTGCACCCGCCACAATTTCTGCCGCCGAAGCGGATCCTTCATTGATGAGCACCACCATCGGGATGTCTGTAGCCTCCCCGCCGCCGATGGATTCATAAGAGGTAAGTTTGCCATCCCCAAATTTTTCGTAGACAACGATCTTGTCTTTTGGCAGGAATTCAGAGGCAACGGAAATTCCTTGATCCAGATAACCGCCGCCGTTATTGCGCAAATCAAGGATCAAGCCTTTCGGATTTTGAGCGAGCATCTCATTGATGGCTTTCTTTAATTCCGTATCCGCCGTATCCCCAAAAGTGACCAGACGAATGTAGGCGATGCCGTCGGGACGCAGTTCATATTCAACCAGCGGGGTGACGATCTTGGCGCGCGTGATCTCGACGTCAAAGGGCGCGTCCGTGCCTTTGCGGAATATTGTTAAAACCACTTCTGTGCCGCCCGGCCCAAGTACTTTCTGGCGAGCATCTTCCGGAGAAACGCCGGTCATATCCACCCCGTCAATTGCGATGATCTGGTCGCCGGAGCGCAGTCCCGCCTTCTCGGCCGGCGAGCCTTTGATGGGACTGATGACGGTAAGATATTCCTTTTCAACGTCAACGTACGCGCCAATACCTTCATAATCCTTGCCGTTCAGGGCCGCGTCGCTTTGTTCCAGGGCTTCGGGATCGTAGTAATAGTTGCGTCCGACTTTTAGCGTATCCATCATGCCGTTGATCGCGCCGCGCATTAACGCTAGATCGTCAACAGGCTGTTCCACATAGTTCTCATGGATCAGGTTCCAGGCTTCCCAAAAAGGCGCGAAGGTATTTTGTAATTCTGACGGAGTGATTGACTGTTGCTCAGGCGCTGTGGTTGGCGGCGCATCCACTGTGGGCGCCTGCAAGCCGGGTAAACCCGAAATGGGCAGGAGATGCCCGGTGGCGAATCCGCCTGCAAATGAGCCGAGCGCGATCACAGTCACAACCAGTACGACCAATATATTCTTTAAAGTTTTATTCAAAATAGCCTCCAGTTTGGCTTTGTCTCGATAAAAAGATACCATTCGGGGATTAATGTTTGCTGAATTCTTTATACGATTTGTGTAAGAACGCAGATGCTTTGCTGAGCGAGCGGATACTATTCAGATTCCCCCGAATCCCCTTTCTTACCCTTTTCCAGTTCTTCGATCTTTTGACGAAGCTCATCCATCGAGTTATCTTTTTTTTGCGTGGATGTGTTCAGCGATTTGCTGATCGTTTCCAGAAACCCTTTTTGTTTTGAGTTGGCCGCCCCGCGCGCGATGGCGTACATGACGAAGTTTGCGCCGATCACAAGTAGAATAAAAAGCAAGGCGCCGATCACTGCTTTATTTGATTCCACGATTATTGTGCCTCCAGAATTCCAGTCAATTGATGCCAATCCGAGAAACTCGCATCGGCATCCCCGTTCATATATGTCTCTCCGTATAAAATGCTGAACATGCCGGCCTCACGCGCAGCGCGGGTTGTGCGTTTAAGGTCATCGATCATCACACAGCGCGATGGGTCCGCCTCGCCGGCCAGCTTCATGGCGATGCCAAACGACTCGGGCATGGGCTTGCAGTACGGGGTGACCGTGTTCACATCCACAATGGATTTGAAAAGGTCACGCAGGTTGAGCACGGTCAATACCCTTTCAGCATGGTGAATATCCGCGTTAGTGAAGATCAGGTTGCGGGTTGGGAGAGATGCGATGATCGAGCGCTGCAGTGGATCGGGAGTCAGGTAATCGCCGAGGGGCAGGTCGTGTACATAAGCCAGGAAGTCATCCGCGTCGAGTTGGTGATTCGCCTGCAATCCGCGCATGGTGGTTCCGTACTGCAGGTAGTATCTTTCACGCAGCTCCGGGATTTTCTCGACAGGGAGGTTCATACGGTCGCGCATGTAATCGTTCATACGTCCCTTGATGGCTTTCCATAGATTTGTGCTGGGAGGATACAGCGTGTCGTCAAGATCGAAAAAGATTGTGCTAAATTTCATTGCGCGATTATATAATACCCTGTCCGCAAATTCCGATTCAATTTGAAAAAAAGCGCAATTCGCGTGCGTCATGGGTATAATCCGCCAATGCCTATTCGTCTTTTATCCTCCGAAGTTTCTTCTCAAATTGCCGCGGGTGAAGTTGTTGAACGTCCCGCATCCGTTGTTAAAGAACTGACTGAGAACGCGTTGGATGCCGGCGCGAAAAACATTTCCATTTCCATTGTAGATGCCGGACGGACGCTGATCGAAATTGCGGACGATGGGCATGGAATTCCGTCCGATGAATTGGAATTGGCTGCCGCGCGTCACGCGACCTCAAAACTGACCCAGTCTGAAGACTTATTTCACATTACTACTTTGGGATTCCGAGGCGAAGCGCTCGCTTCGATTGGTTCCGTCTCGCGCATGAGCATTACTTCCAGAGTGGCATCCGCGAAAGAAGGTGCGCGCTTAAAAGTGGATGGCGGAGTTTCAGGAAAAGTTGAAAGGGTCGGCGCTCCTGTTGGAACTGTGCTGCGGGTGGAAAATTTGTTTTACAATGTGCCCGCCCGTTTGAAATTTTTAAAAGCAGATGTCACCGAAAGACGCGCCATTGATTCTTTGATCACGCGTTATGCGCTGGCGTATCCGAATGTGCGCTTCAAAGTGACGGACGGCAAACAATCCACTCTGCAAACCTCCGGAGACGGCGACAGGCGTTCCATTCTCGCTGCGTTGTATGGCGTTGATGTTGCCAAACAGATGCTGGAGGTGATGGCTCAGGAAGACGGCATATCACTCACTGGTTTTATCAGTCCCACTTCTTTGACCCGTTCCAATCGAAAAGAGATCACATTCTTCGTCAACGGGCGCTGGGTGCAGGAATTTTCCCTGACCACAGCGCTGCTGCAGGCTTATCACACCCTGTTGATGGTGGGCCGCTATCCGCTCACAACGTTATTTTTGGAGATCGCACCTGAAGATGTGGATGTGAACGTACACCCCACAAAAGCGGAAGTGCGCTTTAAAAGCCAGGACAAGGTCTTTAGTTTCGTGCAAAGGTCAGCGCGAAAGGCTTTGATGGCATACACACCTGTGGCATCCGTCTCGCCGCAAATGTGGGGTTCGCGCTCGGGGTCAACTGAGAGAAGGGAAGTGGGTATAGATTGGAGTATTGGGCATTCCAGTGATCAGTTGACAGTGGATGGTGGACAGTTCTCAAATGCAGAAGAAACGGTCAACGGTCAACGGTCAACCATAAACCCATCTTTCCTTCCTGTTCCCCTTTTACGCCTCATTGGACAGATCGGATCAACCTATATCGTCGCCGAGGGACCCGACGGGTTGTATCTTGTGGATCAACATGCGGCGCATGAACGCGTCCTATTCGAGAAGTTGATGGCGCAACACGATAAGAAGAATATTCCGTCCCAATCATTGCTCGCCCCGGAAATCGTGACTTTGCCCCCTCAGTCTGCAAAGATGCTGGTATCACAATTGCCTTTCCTTAATCACTTTGGTTTTGAAGTGGAGGAATTTGGCTCGAATACCTTTCAGGTGCGTGCCATGCCTGTCTTGTTTGCAGGCGGAGATCCGTCATTTGCGCTGAGGGCTTTGGTTGAGGATTTTGAAGAGGATGAAGCTCCGCTGCAGACAGAGATCGAAGCGAAACTTGCAGCACGTGTCTGCAAACGGCTGGCCGTCAAAGGCGGACAGACTCTCACAAGCGAGGAGCAACGTCAACTTTTGAATGATCTTGAAGCCTGCAATTCTCCGCGCACTTGTCCGCATGGCAGACCGACTATGATTCACCTGTCCGTGGACACGCTGGAGCGTCAATTTGGCAGAAAGGGTGCGCGATAAAGGCGCGGCCAATGGCCAGTTTTTAGAATTGAAAGGTGGACGGAAATATTCAATGAATAGGCTAAAATGATGTTATGAAAAAGTTGGAGCAATTGATCTCTCCAAACAAAGTTGGGGAATTATTTGAGAATATTCATGTCATGATCACACTGGTAGACAGCAGTGGCGCCTTGATTTCGTGGAACCATGCTTTTGGGGATTATAAAAAATCGAACTCCCCGATCAATAAGCTGGAGGATATTTTCCTCCAGCAAGACAGGCATCAGGTCAACTTCAAATTAAGCGCCGCCTCTCAAGAGCATTGGACATCCGAGATCATTTCCAATAATGGCACCCCATCTTTTTTTGATTGCGCCCTGATTCCGATGTCAAACGGGAATCTGCTATTTACCGCCGAGAAAATTGCGTCAACGCCTGATACTCAAAAGCTCATAGATCGCTTGAACAGGCAGGTTAAAATGTTTCGTCTAGAGAGTGAAGCGGCGAAAAAGATCGCCCGCAATAAACAGGTCGAAATGGAATCGGTCATGATCCAGGCCAGAGAAGTGGCGCAAATCGATCCGCTTACGTTTTTGCTGAATCGGCGCATGATCGTGAAGGAACTTCAGTCTGAAGTGATCCGCGCTGTTCGATATAACTCCCCGCTTTCGATTTCAGTCATGGATATCGATTATTTCAAGAGTGTCAATGATACCTACGGACATTTGGTGGGAGATGAGGTCTTGAGACAGGTTGCTTATCAGTTACGCGATCATACCCGCCAACCCGATATTGCCGGCCGTTATGGCGGCGAGGAATTCCTGATCCTTCTGCCTAATTCAGATCTAAAAGCGGCAGCGGAACAAGCTTCCCGCTTATGCAGGCAGATCAGTCAAGCTGTGGTGCAAGTCCAGGAACACAGTATTCATGTGACGGTCAGTATTGGGATCGCCCAGTTTCGCCACGAGGTTGATACATGGGATACCCTGCTGAACCGTTCGGATAACGCCATGTATGAAGCGAAAAGGGCAGGACGTAATCGCTGGGTGGTGGACGAATAAAAACTCGCAGAAGAGATTCTGCGAATTTTCTTAATTCGGTGAAATTATTTTATTTCCCAGAAATACTTCACGGAATGCGGCGCTGACCTTCTCTTTAACATGCGCCATCAATGGCGGGGGATAAAGCAGGTCTGCCAGTGAAACAACGGGTTCATTTAGTCCGCAGGGGATAATACCTTCCCAATATTCCATGATTGGATTCACATTCAAGGCGAAGCCGTGACGGGTGATTCCGCGCGCATCCACTTTGACGCCGATGGCGGCGATCTTGGCGGGTTTTTGTTTTTCCTCGGGCCTGCAGCGTGGACAGCGCGAATAGACATCCGCCTGTACCCAGACTCCGCTCATGCCTGACCGCTGACCTGCGCCGATCCCGAAGTGCATAAGCGCCCCAATGAGGGTTTCCTCCAACCTGCGGATATAGCCCACGTAGTCAACCTCAGGAGGTTTGTTGTCATTGTTGATCTTGCCAAGCGGGATCAACGGATAGCCCACCAGCTGACCTGGACCGTGATAGGTCACATCCCCTCCGCGATCCACCCAGTGCGTGGTGATGCCTTTTTGCCTTAGCTGCTCTTCGCTCCAAAGCAGGTTATCAGCACGGCCTTTTCTTCCAAATGTGTACACATGGGGGTGTTCAAGCAAGAGCAGGGTTGGCGGGCGTTTTCCTTCAGCGATCTCCGCAGTATATGTATCCTGCAATTTCCATGCGATTCCGTACTCAATAAGACCCAGATCAATAATGTCAAGTTGCATATCACTAATCTCACAGGGATGGGTTCCCGCCCCTGTCTTTTTATCCAAAGATTCTTTTAGAGAGGTCTGATTCCAATAATCCATGCGGATCGCAGCGCTTCTTCAGTTTCATAAATTTTGCAACGGTTTCTTTTCCATAGAAGGCAAGCGTAGTATCGGCTGTGGTCTCGCTATTTTTGGCAAAATAGAATCGCCCACCGGCTTGCAGAACGATCTTGTCGAACTCCTGGAGCATGGCACTTAACCCGGCGCGATTGCGGTCGGTCACCTTGAAGTCCATCGCCAGCGAGAATCCGTCCACGGCGTGGGTTAGCAGGAACTTATCCGGGCGGTGGCGTTTGGTCACGCCAAGGTAGGAAGGCAGGCGGCTTTTGAACGAGAGCTTGAGCATTTCGCTCCATGCGGATTCAGCGGTCTCCTTCGGGATGAAGGATTGATATTGGATCAAGCCGCCGCGTCCATAGGATAGCTCCCAGTTGGGAACATAATCCAAGAGAAAATGGAACGCCGCATGCGGCTGGCGGAAGGTGTGCGTGCGGAGCGATGCAATATACTTTGCGGTGTTCACTCCCCACCAGCCCAGGTTGTTGGCGAAAGGCCGCATGAACATGTACAAAATTGATTTTGGGAACACGCCGAATATGTACGGCGGCAGCACCTGGTTTTCCAGTTTCATTGTTTTCTGCGGATCTGGGTCTTCCCCTTCATGCAGGTAACGCGCCGCGTGGATCTGGCCGCGCCCGAGATTTTTCCCGCCATTCAGCGTATCCATCCAGCCAACGATGTAATCGTTACGCGGAGCGCCGTCGAGCAGGGCGGAGATGTGCTCGTGCAGATTATGTACTGGAAATGCGTCCACCGTTACCAGTCCGGAGTGGATGCGCTTCATCTGCAATGTGACGGAGGTGAATATGCCTAGCATTCCCAATCCGCTGATCAGTGAATAAAAAAGATCTGCGTTTTTTTTTGGTGAGCAGGTCACTTCCGCGCCGGTCGGAAGGGTGGCAGTGAATTCCACCACATGTTCGCCGATGGTGCCCATCTTGAAATTATTTTTGCCGTGGATATTCGCGCTTAAGCATCCGCCCAGCGTGGTACGCATCGTGCCTGAAACAACGGGCGGCCACCAGCCGTCTGGTTCCACCTTTTGCCAGACCTGTTCGAGCGTCACGCCTGGCTGCGCGGTGATCAGCCCTGTGGATTTATCCCAGCGGGTGATGGCATTCATGCCGCGCATATCCAGTACGATGCCGCCGCCGGAAAGGGCAGCGTCGTTATAACTACGTCCCGCGCCGCGTGCAGTGATCTTCAATCCTGTCTTTTGGGCGTGGGCAAATACTTCAGCGATCTCTTCCGGGATGTTGACCTTGATGAAATAGGCCGGCGCGCTGTGCGAGTGGCCAAAGTTTTCCAATTGGGTGAAGCTTTTTGTAATATTCATTGTGGCTTACCATGCAAATGCTTCGACTTCCCGAAGCGTTGATTTAAAAACTAAGACGGCGGAAGATGAATGAAGGAATATGGCGGATGACCAGCATGATCAACTTCCATATTCCTGAGACGTAAATGGTTTGCCTGCGTCTTTTCATTCCATCCCAGATCAGGTCTGCCGCCACATTGGGCTCGACTGCGAACATGAGCTTCTTTACATTCTCAAGCGTAGGGGCTGTTTTTACAAAGCCCGGCTTGACCGTAAGTACGCTGACGCCGTGACGGCTAAGGCGGTTGCGCAGCGCTTCGAGATAATTGGTGAAGCCGGCCTTGGACGCGTTGTACCCGGGGTTGCCCACTCGCCCGCGGTCGCCGGCCACAGAAGAGATGCCGACGATCTGTCCGCTTTTTGCGTTCTGAAAGAGCGGTGCGACCGCGCCGGTCCATGCCATGGCGCCGAGCAGATTGACCTCGACCATCTTTTGGTCTTCGGCGAAATTGTATTCATCCATTTTCGGGAAGTAAATCAGGCCGGCGATATATACCAGCGTATCCAATCCGCCGAGATCTGCAATGACGCGCTGCAGCAGGGATGGGATGGTGCTGTATTTTGTGATGTCATGTTCATATATCAGCGCGCGCGGTTCGCCTGCAGCTTGGTTAATTTCATCACATAGGATTTGTAGTGGGGTTTTGTTGCGGTCTATCAGCGCAAGGGTAAATCCCTCGCGGGCAAGTTTGCGGGAAAGCGCCGCGCCAATCCCGCCTGAAGCGCCAATGATAATTCCCCGTCGGCGTGGATTCAGCGGTGTGGCTGGAGCAGGCTTGGGTGAGTCGGACACGTAAACCTCTTTTTGAAATGATATTTTTCATTCTAACACAGTATAATCTTGTCAAAAAATAGTTGTTCTTTTAAACAAGCACGTGCTAAATAGTACAAACGGTCAATGTGCTTTCCATGGGAAGCATGATAAAAAGGTAAGTATGAAAGTTGAAAACCAAACACAGGCGGGTGTTTTCCTGCACGCGTGGCAGATCATTGAGAAAGACAGCACCATACCTCTTGATGAAAAAAAAGCAATATTAAGATTGATCAAGGTTTTGGTGGAGGCAGCTGAATCTTCGCCATACCCTCGTGAAATTAACAACCAGATTAAGACCTTTACCCAGGAGATCATCTCCAAGCATGCTTTATTGACCCTGGTCAAACAGCAGGCTGATGAACTTGATGCGCTTAAGAGCCTGAGCTTGAATTTGACATCCAGCCTGGATTTACAGACCGTGTTGGACGCTGTGGTGACTGAAGCCATGCGGCTGGTGAACAAAGCTGAAGCAGCACATATCTTTTTATACTCACATGAGAAACTGGAGTTTGGGGCATCCTTGAATGCCCAAGGCGTGAGGAACAAGCCCTTTGCACCGCCTCGCCCCGAAGGATTGACGCATTCTGTGGTGAAGTATGGCAGGCAGATCATTGTTGAAGAAATTGCCAGCCATCCTCTGTACAAAAATCTTCCTTACGATTGGATCGGTTCGATCGTGGGTTCCCCGCTCAAATTCAAGAATTCGATCGTTGGGGTAATGAACCTTTCCAGATCTGTCGCGGGAGCCTTTTCAAAGGCGGAATTGCGTCTGGTCGGTTTGCTTGCGGATCAGGCTGCTGTAGCCATCTATAATGCGAGCCTGCATAAGCAGGTGACTGACCTGGCAAATACTGATAGTGTCACCGGTCTGCCGAATCGGCGTGCATTGGATGAACGCTTGCAGGAAGAGATGCGCTACGCAAAGAAGATGAATTCCATGTTCTCGATCGTGATGATGGATGTTGACGGGTTCAAAGGTGTGAACGATGTCTACGGTCATGCCGTTGGGGATGAAGTACTTAACTCGTTGTTCAATTACCTCGCTGAAAATATGCGCACGACCGATTTCCTCGCCCGATATGGCGGGGATGAATTAACTCTGGTGATACGGGATGCGGGTCAGGAAGCGGCTGAGATAGTGACGCTCAAGATCCTTGAGTTGATGAAGGCGTATGACTTCCCTTATCCAGGCACAAAAAAGATCCAACTGGGTATTTCGGCTGGCATTGCAGTGTATCCGCTTCATTCACGTTCTGCGGGTGACCTTTTACGCGCGGCAGACATGGCTTTATATCAATCCAAAAAACACAACCGTGGATTGTTTACGGTTGCAAATGGGGTAACTGCGCCCCTTAACCCCATCTCGCTTAATCCCCAGGAATGAAGACTGGTTGTTTGAATATCGCGCGCCTGATTTTTTAAGGCGCGTTTTTTTATTGTGTCCATGATTTTTTTTTGCAAGAAAACCGAAATACCCGCCACGGGGTTATAGATAGATATTCAAGCATTAGGAGATTTCCATGCCCCGTAAAGTAAAACTCATTCTTAATCCCATGGCAGATATGGGACGCGCCTGGAAGACAGCCAATGATCTGCGTCCCATTGCGCAGGAATTCAAAGGCGAACTCTCCTGGAGCGGAACGGTATACCCGACGCACGCGATTGAACTCGCGAAACAAGCCGCGGAAGAAGGCTGCGATATGGTCATTGCCATGGGGGGCGATGGGACTGTCCATGAGGTGGTGAACGGCCTCATGCAAGTCCCTGAAGAGAAGCGGCCGGTTATGGGAATTGTGCCGATCGGCTCCGGGAATGATTTTGCCTATTCGATCGGTCTCACACAAAGACCTGCTCATGCCCTTGCGCATGCTCTTCATGGGGGGAATATTCAACCCGTGGATATTGGATTAATGACTGACGAGCATGGGCGCAGGGAATATTTTGATAACACCCTCGGGATCGGCTTCGACGCGGTTGTTACCATTCGTTCACATAGGCTGCCCATCGTCAAAGGGTTTCTTATGTACCTTACAGCGGTCATTCAAACCATCATCTTGAATCACAATCCCGCCAGAATGCGGATCGAAACAGAAGCTGAGAAATGGGAGCAGAACGTCATCATGCTTACCCTTTGCAATGGCCCGCGTGAAGGCGGCGGTTTCATGCTCTCGCCTGACTCAAAAAATAATGACGGCAAAATGGAATTCCTGACCGTCAACAAAGTCTCGCGCGGCATGATGTTTCGCCTGGTGCCGGAATTCATGAAAGGCACGCACATGCGCTTTAAACAGATCCGCATGGGTGAATTTAAAACATTTTCGATCACATCTGATCTTCCGCTTTATATCCACGCGGACGGCGAGATCTTTACGAGTTTTGGCAGCAATCTGCGTAAGGCGGGTTTTGAGATTTTGCCGCAGGCATTGAAAGTGGTAAAAGGATAGCGGAAAATAATTTCAAGACATCCCCTTCAAACAGGGGATGTCTTTTTTGTAAGCAATTTAACAAATCCTAAAATCAGTAAACCCTGATAGTGAAAAACATAACATTTTTTTAAGACAAGCGTACTTGTTCATACCTGTGTTTTAGGCTATTATCTTTAAGTCAGGGGCGACTTACGCCCCATAAACCTATATCTCTTAAGAGGAGAAGATATGAATAAACGTTTCATTTTTGTCCTGCTGACCCTCATCATTGCCGCTTCGATGATGCTGTCGGCCTGCGCCCCGGCTGCCACCGAGGCTCCTGTTGTTACTGAAGCCCCTGTTGTTGCCACCGAGGCACCCACTGAGGTTCCGACCGCCACTGAGCCTCCCGCTCCCGCGATCGGTTCAGCTGATCACCCGATCAAAGTGTTGTTTGTTCCCTCCGTGGATGCGAACATCATCGTAACCGGTGGTGAAGTAATGGCCGCCGCTTTGAACGAAGCCACTGGCTTAACCTTCGAAGTCACCGTCCCGACCTCATATGCCGCGACCATTGAAGAAATGTGCGCTTCCCCTGCCGATACGATGGCTTTCATCCCTGGCTTGGGCTACGCTCTCGCCAGCCAGTTGTGCGGTGTGGATGTTGCTTTCAAAGCTGTCCGCTTTGGCTACCCTGTTTACTGGGCTGAGTACATTGTCGCCCGCGATAGCAAATTCCAAACCCTTGCCGATCTGGAAGGCGCAACCTGGGGGTATGGCGACCAGGGTTCAACCTCTGGCTACATGGTCCCTGCCGTTGAATTTGCCGCGGCCGGCATCACTCCTGGTGAACAGAAACAAACCGGCGGTCATAACCAGACCGTCACCGCCGTATACAATGGCGAAGTTGATTTCGGCACCGTCTTCTATAGTGTTCCTTTGAACCCCGAAGGCAAACCAGTCTTTAGCTATGATGATTTTGTCGCCGGTAAAGTCACCGATGACATGTACGAAATCCCCGCCGAAGCGATCCCGAACTGCGCTCCTGATGCTGAAGGCAAGAAACTCTTCTGCGACGGCTGGCGTGTGCTCGATGCCCGCGCCAACATCCGCACGGAAGCTCCGGATGTGATGCAGAAAGTTCGCATCCTCGCCATCTCTCAGGCCATCCCGAATGATACACTTTCCTTCGGACCTGAATTCCCGGCTGATGTACGCGCCCAGATCGAAGCAGCCCTCGTTGCTTTCGCTGAGAGCGAAGCCTGGGGTTCCTCCATCGGCAGCGCTGATTTCTACGGCTGGTCTGGCATTGCCCCCGCCACCGACGCGGAGTATGACATGGTTCGCGCCATGGTCGCCGCAACAGGTTACGAGGCTCCCAAATAGTTTTGTACCCGCAATAAAAAACGGGCGGAGAGTTTTCTCTCCGCCCGTTTTTTATTCACCTTATATCTTATAATCGGGCGGCAGGCACTTTATATATCATCTTTATAAAGATCGCGAGAAACCACAATGCTTCAGGTAAAGAATTTAACCAAGATCTATGACGGCAAAGTCAAAGCGCTGAATAATGTTTCCTTTGAAGTACCGGATGGACAGTTCCTGGCCGTGATCGGTTTGAGCGGATCAGGCAAATCCACATTACTGCGCTGTATCAATCGATTGATAGATCCCACGGAAGGTCAGATCTTATGGGACGGTGAAGACATCACCGCTGCATCTCCCGAAGAAATGCGCCGCATCCGACGCAAGATCGGCATGGTCTTTCAACATTTTAATTTGGTGCACCGCTCGAAGGTCATCACCAATGTACTGGCAGGGCGGCTTGGTTATGTCAACCCCGCCTGGAGTTTACTTAACCGCTTTCCCAAAAGAGGATATCGCAAAAGCCATCAAACAATTGGAACGCGTGGGCATCGCCGATAAAGCCGATCAACGCGCGGATGAATTAAGCGGCGGACAACAGCAGCGTGTGGGCATTGCGCGCGCCCTCATGCAGGACCCGAAGATGATCCTCGCCGACGAACCCGTTGCCAGCCTTGACCCGGTCCTCGCGCACAGCATCATGAAACATCTCGAAGAGATCAATAAAACAGATGGCGTGACCGTTTTATGCAGCCTGCATTTCCTCGATCTGGTGCATCGTTATGCAGACCGCGTCATTGCGCTTAATGAAGGACAACTGGTTTTTGAAGGTTTGCCGAGTGAAATTGATGATCATAAATTCAAAGATATTTATGGCCGTGATGCCGAACGGGTGGGATAAGCCATGAAAAATAAAAAATCATCCGCATGGAAATCCATTCAGATCGGACTGGCTGTATTATTTGGGCTCTTTGTGTACGCCTACGGCTTTGATGTGACCCAGGTCAATCTTGAAGAACTGCGCAGTGAACGACGCCAGGAAAGCCTGACCCGCGTAACCCGCACTCTCGCAAAACCGGATCTCGTCACCTACGACAAACAGGAAGCGATCGTCAACGCGCCGTTGTACGTTCCATGCCCACAGCTGGTAAATCTCCCCGCAGCAGACACCTCCACCCATTATTTGGTGATCGAGCCGTCCTGTGGAAACCCCGGCGACACAGTCCAGGTGGAAGGATTTAACTTCCCGCCCAACATCGAAGGCCCCATTCGATTTGTGCCCGGCAGCGACCCGCTGAATGTCGTGGCGCTCGGCCGCGAATCGATCAAAACCGACAGCGATGGACATTTCACAACTTCATTCGTCCTGCCCGACCGCCTCAGTGACGAGCCGCAATTCCTGCGCGTGACCATCAGCGAAAATGTCGGCGCGCCGCGCTTTACCCAAAACGCAAAAGATACCTGGGACAAAATCATTGAAACAGTCTTCATGGCTTTGCTGGCCACCACGGCCGGCACCATTCTGGCATTTCCGCTGAGCTTCATCGCCGCCCGAAACTTGATGAAGTCTGTCCGCAGCCCGCTGACCAGTGTCTCGCTATCCGTGCTGGGCTGGCCGATCGGGTTGGGTATCGGTTACTTTATCGTCAATCAGGTCGGCGCTTTTAGCATCCCGCTCTCCGAAAATATATTCATCAATCTTGTCAGCGTGGCCGCTACGCCGCTTGTTTTCTGGTATTGCGTTCGCTGGGCGCTACCCCAGGAAGAAACGAAGATTCCTTCAACTCTTTTACGCGTGTCTCGTATGCTGGTCTTGTTCGTGGCGATCCTGATTGCGTTCTTTGGATTCTTTCAGCTGGCCGGCCTGGCCACCAATATCAGCCTGGGCATTGAAAAATCCCTTGGCGCTTTGGGCTTCCTTGCAACATTCCTGTTTCAAGTCAGCGACATCCTGCGGATCATCACACCTGCCCTGGGCGCTCTGGCTGCGGGCGGCGCATTGTCCAGTTTCCTTGGACGGATCGGCCAGCGCACTGCCGAGAAAAGCCCGGCAGATAAGGTCAAGCTCATCAATTTGATCCTGGCTTCTGTTGCCGGCGCCACACTCTTCGGTTTGAGCGGATGGCTGGTGGAATGGCTGTATCAGGTCGGACAAATTGAGTACACCTTCTGGGTACCGGTACTCAGCGGCGCGGTGCTTGGTTTATTACTTGCAGTCTTGACCAAACCCAAATCCACCCTTCCCACAGGCATGGTGGTCTATAGCATCACGCGTACCATCCTCAACGCTCTGCGATCCGTTGAAGCGCTTGTGATGGCGATCGTATTCGTGATCGCGGTCGGCATCGGTCCATTTGCGGGCATGATGGCGCTTGGCTTGCACACCATCGTCAGCCTCGCAAAACTGTATTCCGAACAGGTCGAAAGCATCATGCCCGGTCCGCTCGAGGCCATCACAGCCACAGGCGCCAACCGCCTGCAGACCATCATCTACGCCGTCATACCACAGGTCATTCCGCCCTATATTTCCTACACCATGTACCGCTGGGACATCAACGTGCGCATGTCCACCATCATCGGTTTCGTGGGCGGCGGCGGCATCGGATTTCTTTTGCAGCAAAATATCAACCTGCTTAACTACCGCGCCGCCAGCACCCAAATGATCGCCATCGCGATCGTCGTCGCCAGCATGGATTACATCTCTTCCGTTCTGCGCGAAAAATATGTTTGATCATGCCTGACCTGTATCACACCCTGCTCAAATATGATATTGGATACCTGCGTATCATCGCAGGTTCGTGGGGATTGGAATTGGAAACGAGCGAAGTAGATTCGGCCGCCGAAGAACTATGCGCCTCCTTCCTGGATCTGGAAGCTGTTACAGAGACGATCGAGATTCTCCCCGCTGATGCACGCTCCGCGTTGACCGTACTGCTTGAGTCAAACGGCAAAATGGAATGGGCCGCCTTCGCCCGCAAATTCGGCGAGATCCGCGAAATGGGCGAAGCCAGACGCGACCGTGAACGTCCGCATCTCAAGCCCATTTCCATCGCCGAGAATCTTTTTTATCGCGGACTGCTTGCCAGGGCTTTCTTCGATGCCGAAAAAGGCGCGCAGGAATTTGCCTATGTCCCCGAAGACCTGTTTGAGATCATTGACGAAGTAACGAAAGAGGAAAGAGGCGGGAAGTCCACAGAACCTCTCGGCCGCCCTGCGACCCCGGTTGAAAAAGCATTTGAAATCCCGGGCTCAGATCACATATTAGACGATGCCACAACATTGCTTGCGGCATTGCGAATAGGCAGGTCAGGTTACCAACCCGACCCGCAGCTCACGGCACTTTTAACAGCAGCCGAAGTGTTGAGGAAAGGCGCACCTCAGGCCGAGAAAGTGAAATCTTTTCTTGAAGCCTCGCGCGTGGATGCGTTGAGAGCGCTCGTTGAAGCATGGCAATCCTCACAGGAGTTTGATGAACTGCGCTTAATTCCAACCATCATCTGCGAAGGCGAGTGGCTTCGCCAGAACCAGCCGCTCGTCACGCGTGAGTTTTTAATGGATCTGGTCAACTCCATCCCACAGAACAAATGGTGGAGCATTCCCGCATTTGTGCGCGGGATAAAAGAAAAATTCCCTGATTATCAACGTCCTGCTGGTGACTATGATTCATGGTTCATCAAACGCACATCCGATGGACAATTTCTGCGTGGATTTGCGTATTGGGACCAAGTGGATGGCGCGCTGATCAAATATTTCATTCAGCTATTGCACTGGCTGGGCATGGCGGATTTGGCTTCGCCGGAAGAAGGGAAAGAAGCAACGGCATTTAGGATCAAGTCGAAAGTCGAAAGTCAAAAGTCAGACCTTCGACCTTCGACCTTCGATGGGAAGATTGTTGTCTCTTCAAATGGAAAAATCAATATCTCTCGTTACTTTTCAAGAGCAGTACGTTATCAAATTTCCCGCTTCTGTGAATGGCATGATGATGGTGAACGGCGTACCGAGACCAAAGAAGATGAGTATCAATATCATGTATCAGCGCGTTCGTTGACGCAAGCCAAAGAGCAGGGATTGAAAGCTGAGCAGTTATTATCTTTGCTGGTGAAGTATACAAATGGGAACGTCCCGCCTGCGCTGGTGAAGGCGCTCAAACAATGGGATGCGCACGGCACTGAAGCCCGGGTGGAAAAACTGCTTGTGCTAAGAGTCAACAGGCCCGAGATTTTGGAGGAGATGCGCAAGTCGAAGGCGAGTAAATTCCTGGGTGAGATATTAAGCCCGACCGCGGTTATCATCAAGAGCGGAGCGGAATCCAAAGTATTGGCGGCGCTCGCAGAGTTGGGATTATTATCAGAAATCGAAATTTAAATGGATGTCATGGTTAAATCATGACATCCATTTTTTTATTCCATCGCTATAATAAAAACAAGGAGTTCAAAATGTCAAAAACTGATTGGATCCAACAGGAAATTGAAGCACTGCAAAACGCAGGATTGTATAACCGCATCCGTACGATCGGCTCGCCGCAGGGCGCGTGGCTGGTGGTGGACGGCAAAAAGGTCTTGAACTTTTGCTCGAACAATTATTTGGGATTGGCGAATCATCCCGCGCTGGTGGCGGCCGCAAAAAAAGCGCTCGATGAAATGGGTGTGGGACCCGCTGCGGTGCGTTCGATTGCCGGCACGATGACCCTGCACGTTGAACTCGAAAAACGACTCGCGCAATTCAAAGGGGTGGAAGCCGCGATCACTTTTCAATCGGGCTTCACGGCAAACTTGGCAACCATCCCTGCGTTGGTTGGCAAAGAAGATGTGATCTTCTCGGATCGATTGAACCACGCTTCGATCATTGACGGAGCTCGTTTGTCTGGCGCGAAAATTATTCCGTATGAACATAACGATGTGAAATCATTGGAAGAGCAGATCAATGTACACCTCAGTCAATACCGCCGCGCGTTGATCGTGACCGACGGTGTGTTCAGCATGGATGGCGATATTGCGCCATTACCCGATATTTATGAAGTTGCGAAGAAGTACGATATTCTTTTGATGGTGGATGACGCACATGGTGAAGGCGTACTCGGCAAAGGCGGGCGCGGCATTGTGGATCATTTCGGTCTGCACGGCAAAGTGGATGTGGAAGTTGGCACGATGTCGAAAGCGTTTGGCGTGGTGGGGGGGATCGTCGCGGGCAAGGCAGTCATCATTGACTGGCTGCGTCAACGTGGACGCCCGTTCCTGTTCTCGTCCGCAGTGACTGTGCCGGATGCTGCGGCCTGTCTCGCGGCAGTGGACTTGCTCGAAGATTCCACTCAATTGGTGGATAAACTTTGGGAAAATGCCAAATACTTCAAAGCCGAAATGAAGACTCTCGGTTTTAACACTGGCGTAACTGAAACGCCCATCACTCCCGTCATGCTCGGTGAAGCTCCGCTCGCGCAGCAATTCAGCCGCGAGTTGTTTGACGCGGGTGTTTTTGCCATGGCGCTGGGCTTCCCAACCGTGCCGCAGGGCAAGGCGAGAATTAGAGTCATGATCTCCGCCGCGCATGCGAAGGATGATCTGGATCAAGGCTTGGAAGCGTTTAAGAATGTAGGAAAGAAGCTGGGCGTGATCTAATATCGTCTGATTTGAAAATTATGCGGATTGGCTGACAAGATTCAGTTGTTTTTACAACCGTTAAGCCTGCACAAGCTGCCGCCTGATTTTTGTTAAAGGTGTGGGGCAGTTTCTGGACTGCCCCACGATCATTTAATCACCGTTTTCACGCTTTGGACCTGTCACCCCAATATCCAGGCACGCTTCAACTTCATCCACTGATATTCCCGCATCCGCCCTGGAAGTTGAAGCGCACCCTATCCCCTTGTCCCCTATATAAAATGGAATCGAGAAATTGGATATTCCATTTATTCGCAAATTTGCCACTTTTTCCATTGTACGAATTCACAGCTCATGGTTCAATAGACAGAAGTCCTAACGCATAGGCATTTGTACTGATTTACTAATAGGCATTGAATTGGGTCATTCTTTTTGTTACTCTATAACCATTGATGCGGGAGCGTGAAGTATGAATAAAAAAATACGTGTGACCATACTGGATGATCATCAAAACATCATTGATGGTTACGTTTTTCGTTTAAGCGCAGATCCACAGATCGAGGTGGTGGCAACGATCGGTTTTGGGAATTGCTCGAGCCGACCCTCGCAGAACACCCAACCGATGTGCTCTTGCTGGATTTAAGCGTACCGACCTCGGTTAAAAACCAGAATCCATATCCAGTCCTATACGCCATTCCCAAACTGCTTCAGGCCTATGCGGGGCTCAACATCCTTGTCATCAGCATGTTTGCGGAACGCGGATTGATCCGCGCGGTCATGGAAGCCGGGGCAAGTGGATATATATTGAAAGACGACCAGGCCACAGCAAGGGATCTGGGAAGCGTGGTCGTGTCCGTTGCCGGGGGCAGCATCCACTTTAGCAAACAGGCGCATCAACTTTACATCAAACATTTGTCAAAAGAAAGCAATCTATTAACCACCCGCCAACAGGAAGTGTTATCCCTGTGCGCGGCTTATCCGAACCACACAACCGCCCATTTGGCAAATATCATGAACGTAAGTAATTCCACTGTACGCAACCTGCTTTCCAGCGCGTATCTAAAACTCGAAGTAAACAATCGTGCCGCGGCCATCGCCGCGGCGCAACAACAGGGATTGATCACTCCACCCCCGGCCATACATCTGAAACAGGATACTCGACCAAGGCAATCAGGGTTACTACGGCGGGGTAATCTCTTCTTTAATATTCAATCATCGAACGCCGAAATTTTTAAAGATAATTTTCCACCGTATCACGCCTTCCGCAATTCGAAGAATGGGGATGTGTTTTGTTTTACGCTATAATCGCAATGCTCCATTTTCACAACATGCTGACCAAAAAATCTTTCGAAACTGGAAATCTGTCAGCGTACTATTTATGACTCTCTGCGGGTCATGCCGCAGATTGATACTTTCAAAGTGATTCTGACAAGCCCGAGTGTGCGAAACCAAAAAAATCGAACACCCCCAAGGAGTGTAAAACATGGCCAAAGATAACAAAGAAAACATAGTTGATACCACCAAGCCTTCGTCCGGCCGCATCTATGACTATATTCTCGGCGGCAATCATAACTTTGAAGTGGACCGCCAGGCTGCCGATTACCTGATCAGTCAAATGCCCTTTCTCACTAAAATTTGCCTCCTGCAGCGTTGGACACTGCGGGATATTGCCATGGAATTGACTCAGCGGCGCGGCTATGATGTGATCATTGATTTTGCCTCGGGCCTGCCGACCAGTGATCATATTCATCCCCAATGTTCCCAAGGGTACCACCGTCATTTATTCTGATTTCGATCCAGTGGTGGTTGAATATGCACGGGACATCCTGCAGAACACACCCGATGTATATTTTTTTGAAGCCGACGCCCGGGAACCTGAAGAATTGCTCGGCCGTCCTGAAGTACTGAAGATTCTGGGTGACCGCCGCAGAGTGGGGTTTGTGCTTTGGGGAGTGCCTGTTTTTTACGCGACGAGGAAATTTCCCACTCATTGCGAGTCCTTTATGATTGGGCGGCTCCCGCAGCTGCCTGGCTATCAACGCGCAGGGCGTGGGAATTGATGCAAACAATCCACTAGTCGTGGAACTTTTTGAAACTTATGCAAAGTTTGGACAGCCAGGCTATCACCGCACGCTTGAAAAATTCATCGGGTTATGCGGTGACTGGCGGCTTGACGATACGGGGTTTATCTCTTTGCTGAACTGGCATGGTTTCGATCAATCGGAATTGGGGCAGGAGGAGGTTTCCATATGGGGACCGTTAGGCCCTGGCTTTGGCGCATACCTGACCAAGTGATTAGTACTTTCCCCTGGAATATGCTCAGTGAACGATAAAAAATTGCCGCCATTTGATGATGCTGCCTTGGAGTCTCTCGCTCGCAAGGTGGAGGGAAACCGCGCAGACCTGATCGGCCGCTATCAAAAAGCTTTGCGCGAAACCGTGTTTACCAACCGCGCTGCGATGCACCCGAGTCAATTGGCGCATATTGCCGCGAGAGAAGCGGATGCATTAATTTCTTCATTGCGCCATTCACTGTCGTCCACGAAGGAGCAAGGCGCGGCATTGAGTGAAACAGGCTTGAGCAGGCAGTCGTTTTTTGGATTGCTGCAAGCCATGCGGGAATTTTTTATCGCGCATTTTGAAAACGACTTTACCGTATTGAATATCTACACCTTGTATCGCATCAAGGCGATTGAGGGTTACTTGGAAAGTCATGAAAAAAGACTTCTCTTCGAACAGGATGACATTCACAGAGCGTTTCAGATAGCCATAAATCACTCGCTGGCAAAGACCAGGGAAAGCGAGGAACGCTATCGCTCGCTCGTGGAGATATCCCCGAATGCGGTTATGCTTCTGGACCTGAATGCCGATATCATCATGATGAACAAGGCCGGGACGGAGCTGTTCAAGCACGAGACTGCGCAGGAAGTGATCGGAAAGAATATGGCTTCTTTCATCGCCCCCGACCAACAGGCAATAGCGCAAAATTCCTTTCGGGAGATGATTGAAACATCCATAGGCTGTAACAGGGAATTCCTTCTTGTCAGGAAGGATGGTACTTTTTTCGACGCCGAACTTAACGGCGCAGTGATCGTTGACGCAAATGGAAAAGCTCAATCCATCATGCTGGTGGGTAGGGACATTACTCTTCAAAAACAGACGGAGCATTTTCTGAATGAAAGAGTGATGCAGGCGATGGCCGAACAGCGCAGGACGAGTGCGCGGCTCGATGAACTGGTCACCCGCAGTCCCACCATCATTTATGCCGCCCGGCTTGAAGGCAGTTACCCCACTACCTTCATCACAGAGAATATTTATGATCAGCTGGGCTATCCATCAGAACAGATCATCAATGACCCCGATTTTCTATTAAATCATATTCATCCGCAGGATGCTGAGCGTTTCAGTTCCGAAATGGAGGACGTATTCAAAGGCCAGCGGCTGGTCCTTGAATACCGCGTCCGCCATCGGAATGGTGAATATCGCTGGATGAGGGATGCCGTGCGCCTGATCCGCTCGCCCAATGGACAGCCGATCGAAATTATCGGTTCATGGATCGATATCACCGACCGCAAACACGCGGAGGACGCATTACTTATTGCAGAAGCGGATTACCGCGCCATCTTTGAAAAAGCTCCTCTCGGAATTTTTCGTTCCACTGTGGATGGGCGTTTCATAAAAGTTAATCAGGCGGCGGCGGAAATGTTTGGGTACGATTCCCCAGAAGAAATGATCCGTGAAATCGAATCGATTGAAACACAGATCTACGCGGATAAATCCAAGGCGGCGGAGTTGCAAACCCTGATTGCTGAAAACAGCGAAGTGCAGAATTTTATCTCCCAGGACCGGCGCAGGAATGGGAGTATTTTCTGGACTTCAACGAATGCCCGTGTCGTGAAGAACGAGAGCGGTGATATCCTGTATTATGAAGGCTTTATCCAGGATGTCACCGAGCGCAAACAAATGGAAAACGCTCTTCAACAACGGAAGAAAGAGTTGGAAATAAACAATATTCAGCAAGCAGAACGCCTGAGCAAGCTATATGAAGGAGATATCGAGCGGACCGAGAAGCGCCGACTTCAACTCGCGCTGGACCTGCACGATGTTGTCCTCAATCAACTTGCCATCCTGCGTTTGAATACCGATGAAAGCCACGTCACCCAAAACTTTCAGGATGCCTACGATGAAGTGACGAGCCGCCTGCGCGAGATCATTACAGACTTGCGCCCGCCCATGTTAAGTTATGGCTTGAAACCCGCCATTGAAGGATTGTCCGACAATATCATGGATCAAAGCAAGGATACCGTGGACGTAGTGACAGACCTGCAGCTTGAGGGTGAAGCACGATACCCAGAGGATATCGAACGGCATCTTTTTCGGATCGTGCAGGAAGCCTCTGAGAATGCACTGCATCACAGCCATGCCACGCAGATCAATATCTTGGCAAAACTGACACCAGAGCATATTCGGCTGCTGGTCAAAGACAATGGCATTGGTTTTCCGATCAGCGGGCGGATTGGAATGGATGATTTGCTGGTTAACAAACATTTTGGTCTGGTCGGAATGATGGAACGTGCAATGCTGATCGGCGCCATAGTGGAGATCACTTCCCTTCCAAACCAGGGAACGCAGATCCAAATCGAGTGGAACAACATTCGCAGGGAAAGTTGATCACCCAAACCATGCCGACCCCCGAAGCGATTCTTAAATCCACATTTGGATACGACACATTTAAACCTCTTCAGCGCGAGATCATTGCCAATGTGCAGGCGCGGCGCGATACGCTGGTCATCATGCCCACAGGCGGCGGTAAATCGCTCACCTATCAAGTCCCTGCGCTATTGTTTGACGGGCTGACCGTGGTGGTCTCGCCGCTGATCGCGTTGATGAAGGATCAGGTCGAGCAGCTGCATGCGCTGGGCGTCTCTGCTGTCTTTTTGAATAGTTCTCTGTCTCCCGAAGAATATCAGCAGAATATGGACGCTGTGAAAAGCGGACGCGCCAAACTGCTTTACGTGGCGCCTGAGACATTACTGACTCCCAGGATCTATTCGCTTCTCTCCTCGCTGAAACTTGACCTGCTTGCCATCGACGAGGCGCACTGCATCTCAGAGTGGGGACACGACTTCCGCCCCGAGTACCGCCAACTGGTGGATGTGCGCCGCAAGTTCCCTTCAGCGGTATGCATGGCGTTGACGGCCACTGCCACCCCGCGAGTCCGCGCGGATATTATGTCTTCGCTGGGGTTTACGCAATCCAATGAATTTCTCGCTTCGTTCAACAGGGAAAATCTGTTCATTGAAGTGTTGCCCAAACGCGACCCGATCGCGCAGACTTTAAAATTCCTTGAAAATTTCAAAGACCAATCGGGCATTATCTATTGCTTCTCGCGCAAACAAGTGGACGAGCTCGCCGCGACTCTTGCCCGCTACAAATATTCCGTCCGCCCGTATCACGCGGGGCTTGAAGATGGAGATCGCAAGCGAAATCAGGAGGCATTTATCCGTGATGATGTGCAAATTATCGTGGCGACGATCGCCTTCGGCATGGGCATCAACAAACCGAATGTGCGCTTCGTGATCCATTTTGACCTGCCAAAAAGTATCGAAAATTATTATCAGGAGATCGGGCGCGCCGGACGTGACGGTCTGCCTGCGCATTGTTTGTTGTTGTACAGCTATGGCGACGCAAGCAAGATCAGATATTTTATTGACCAAAAAGAAGATCCTGAGCGCAGCGCATCCTATCAACATTTGGACGCAATGACACGCTACGCAGAGGGAAGTTCATGCCGCCGCAAGCCGTTGCTTTCTTATTTTGGTGATACATACACACAGGAGAATTGCGGTAACTGCGATAACTGCGGCATGGAAGAAAGTGACCTCGCCGACATCACCATCCCGGCACAGAAGTTTCTCTCGTGCGTCAAACGCAGCGGAGAAAGATTCGGCGCGGCGCATGTGGTGGATATTTTGCTCGGCTCGGAAAATGAAAAGATTCAAAAATACAATCATCATGAACTGTCCACATATGGAATTGGAAAGGAATTGTCTAAAAGCCAGTGGATGCACATCTCGCGCCAATTGGTGGAGAAAGGCCTGCTGAGTCAAGAGCCTGCCTATCGCGTGTTGTCGGTCACTGCCAAAGGGCTGGATATGCTCAAATCACGGGAACAGGTGCGGGGTCAGATCAATGAAGCGCAGAAGAAGGAACGCGGAGCCAGGGTCAAATCTTCCGAGTTCGAATACGACAGGTCGCTGTTCAGCCTGCTTCGAAATAAAAGAAAAGAACTGGCAGACGAAGCGGGTGTTCCGCCGTATGTGATCTTCTCGGACAAGACATTGGTGGAGATGGCTGGGTATTTCCCGCAGTCACGTGAAAGCCTGCTGAACATCAGCGGCGTGGGAAAAGTGAAGAACGAAAGGTTTGGAAATGAATTTCTTGTGATCATCAAGGAATTTTGCAGGTCGAACAAGATCGATGAAAAATATAAAACGCCGATGCGCGAGAAGAGCGACTCTGGACGAAGATATATGGAAGTAGGGGAGGCGTATAACTCGGGCGAGAGCCTTGAGAATTTAATGGCGCGTTACGGCGTGTCTGCGGATACGATCTTGAATCATCTGGCGCGGTTTATTCAAGCGGGGAATCCATTGCGTTCTGCAGAGGATCTGATCTCGCTTTCGAATCTCTCACCCTGACCAGCAAATGGCTGTTTTCAAAGCCTTCGATCAAACCGGTTCGGATATGCTCAAACCCGTCTATGATAAATTCAACGGCACAGTGAACTATGACGAGCTTCGGATCTTGCGGTTGTGCTATTTGTGCGAAGAAAGATAATTTTTCCATTACAGATAAAATCCATTGACGTTTTTTAAGCCTATCGTAGAGTTCATTGTTGAACATGCGTGCTATAATATTTTTTGTCGGTTAGTCCCTTATCTTTTGTCTGAAAGTTGGGCTGGCCGATTTGCCGACTAACGACCAATTGACCAGCGGACCCCCAACCCATGTCCTTCGCCCACTTACACGTCCACACGGAATACTCGCTACTCGACGGCTTCTCGAATATCAAGAAGCTGGTTAAACGCGTTAAAGAGCTGAATATGGAACATGTTGCCATCACAGACCACGGCACGATGTTCGGGGTGATCGATTTTTACAAAGCTGCAAAAGCGGAGAATATTAAGCCGATCATCGGACTCGAAGCCTATATGGCCGCGCGCACGATGAAGGACAAGGATTCAAAGCTTGATCGTTCGTCCACGCACCTGCTTTTGCTTGCGGAGAATGAAACCGGCTACAGAAACCTTTTACAGATCGCCTCTGCGGCGCAGATGGAAGGCTTCTATTATTATCCGCGGATTGACCATGAATTCCTCGCCGCCCATGCGGAGGGGTTGATCTGCACTTCGGGTTGTATGTCGGCGGAAATTCCGCGCGCGCTGTTGAACGAAAACCCAGATGAAGCCGTCAGAAAATGGGATTGGTATTCAGAGGTCTTTGGCCGCGACCGTTTCTTTGTTGAATTGCAGCAGCACAACATCAAAGAGATCACCGATTTGAATAAAAAGTTGTTGAGCCTGGGCGCGCGCTACGAAGCGCGATATATCGCCACCAACGACGTGCATTACGTCAACCAGGCGGATGCGCGCTTGCAGGATATTCTGCTCGCGATCCAGACCAACTCCACGCTCAACGACCCCGACCGCATGAAGATGAGCGACGACTCTTATTATCTGCGCTCGCCTTTGGAAATGAGCAAGATCTTCTCGGAAGTTCCGGATGCATTAAGCAATACCCTGCTCATTGCCGAACGCTGTAATGTGAATCTGGACTTTAAAGGCTATCACCTGCCGGAGTTCAATGTCCCGGAGGGATATACGCCGGAGACGTATTTGCGCGCGCTCTGCCAGCAGGGAGCGCAGATCAAATTCAAGGATGACGCCGCCAGCCAAAAGGTTCAGGAAAGACTCGAGTATGAATTGGGCGTTGTCCACACCATGGGATTCGACGCGTACTTCCTGATCGTGTGGGACCTGTGCCGCTTCGCCCGTGAGAATGGAATCTGGTACAACGCGCGCGGTTCAGCCGCCGGCTCGATCATCGCCTACACACTCGACATCACCCGCGTCGATCCGCTTGAACACGCCCTCATCTTTGAACGCTTCTTAAATCCCGGGCGTATCTCGATGCCCGATATTGATCTCGACTTCCGCGATGACCGCCGCTCTGAAATGTTCGAATATTGCTCGAACAAATACGGCTCGACAAGGTCGCGCAGATCATCACCTTCGGCACCATGGGATCAAAAGCAGCCCTGCGTGACGTGGCGCGTGTAATGGAAATCCCCTTGCCCGAAATTGACAAGGTCGCCAAACTAGTGCCTTTCGTTTCAGGTCGTGCCACCACCATGAAGGACGCCATGGAAGTTGCCGACTTCAAAAAGATCTACGACAGCCAGCCGCACTTGCGCGAAGTAATTGATATTGCCGCGCGCATGGAAGGGACTGTCCGCAACGCGGGCACACATGCGGCGGGCGTGGTGATCTCAGATAAACCGATTATGGATTATCTGCCGCTTCATCGACCAACCTCCAATTCGGAAGAAACACCCATCAAGTCGGTGACCCAATTTGAAATGGGCATCCTCGATTCTCTGGGCATGTTGAAGGTGGACTTCCTCGGTCTGATCACATTAACCGTGATGGCGCGTGCCTGTGACATGATCGAAAAACGTCACGGCATCAAACTTGACCTGAACAATATCCCAATTGATGATCCCAGGTCATTTGAAATTATGGGTAATGGCAATACTGCCGGTGTCTTCCAGGTGGAAGGCTGCTTGAGCGGTGACAGTTATATCGGTCATCGCACTATTAAAGAGTTATATGAAGATTTCAAGGAGCGCGAAAAAGCGGGCATACTTGGCGGACGAGAACTTCTTCGCACAAATTCTTGTTATGTAGATGAGGGCCGTTTTAATCTAAATGTTATTAATAAGGTTGTTTACAGTGGTGTAAAACCTGTCTATCGCCTTAGCGCAAATAACAACTGCTGGATTAAGGCGACTGCCGATCATCATTTTTTCACACAACGAGGATGGGTCACTTTAGGTGAATTAAACCCTGAAACCGATGCCCTGCTATTCAAAAGTAATACCAGCCGTTCTGGTAGGCTTTGCATTGATTGCGAAACCCCCATGAAAAGTGTCGGAGGAAAATCACAACGATGCAAAAGCTGCTCGGCTCACATCTCCTCCAACCCAAGCCGTCCTGAAGTACAGGAACGGATTTCGCAAAGCAGGATGGGAAATATTCCTTGGAATAAAGGACTTACTGCTGAAACCGCAAAAGATACTCTTTGGATCAAGAACCTAAGCATTTATAACAAGGGTCAAAAAGGCGTGACTCTGGAATCCCGCCATGGCATAGGACGAGCCGCTGAAATTCGTGCAAAACTTTCCGCACGATTCTCAGGAACAAACAACCCAATGTATGGGCGTCTTCCGAAAGAGACAAAGACATACACAAAATCTGGCTATCGCGAAGATTTGGGGCATTATGTTCGATCTTCATGGGAAGCGGATATGGCACGCGTTTTTCTTTATTTAGAGTGGAAATATCAGTATGAGCCGCGAACCTTTGAGTTAGTGAGAAAAGATGGACGGAAACTGACTTATACCCCTGATTTCTTTGTGTCCGAACAAAATACATGGTATGAAATTAAAGGCTGGATGGATAACGCCAGCGCGGAAAAAATTGAACTCTTCCAACAGCAATATCCTGAATGCAATTTAGTTGTAATAGACAAGACTCTATTTGCCGAATTTCAAGTTAAGTACGCCAGTCTTGTCAAATGGGAATGCCCGCAATTCCCACAAAACAGCGAATGGGTAAAAATAAAGAATATTGAATACATTGGTGAAGAGGCTACCTACGATTTGCAAATGCAAGCGCCTGGCAATAATTTTGTCGCCAACGGATTTGTTGTTCATAATAGCGGCATGACCCGTTATCTTGTACAGATGAAGCCCAAGAATCTCGATAACATCATCGCGATGGTGGCGTTGTACCGCCCGGGTCCGATGGCGTTCATCCCCGATTACATCTCGCGCATGCACGGCGAATCGGAAGTGGAATATCGTCACCCCGCCATGGAGCCGATTTTCAAAGACACCTTCGGCATTCCTGTCTATCAGGAACAGCTCATGCGCGCCGCCGTGGAGCTCGCGGGCTACACACCATCTGAATCAGATGAGCTGCGCAAGGCGATCTCCAAAAAGAAAAAAGAAGATATTGACAAGCATCGCGCCAAGTTCGTAAAGGGTGCGGTTGAAAAAGGCATGGACCAATCCATCGCCGACGCGATCTACATGGATTGGGAGGAATTCGCACGTTACGGCTTCAACAAATCCCACGCGGCTGATTACGGTGTGATCGCTGTTCAAACCGCATATCTAAAATCAACATATACCGCCGAGTACATGACGGCTTTGCTTTCCGCCAACGCGGGCATCACCGAAAAGGTTGCCTTTTATGTGGCAGATGCGCGCAATATGGGCGTGCCAGTCCTGGCTCCTGATGTCGCCGCCTCAGGCTGGGATTTCCAGATCGAAGATGTGGATGGCAAACCATCCATCCGCTTTGGTTTGGGCGCGATCAAGAATGTTAATCAAGGCGCTGTGGAAGCGATCATCGAAGCCCGCAAGGAAAGCAAATTCATCGACCTCAACGATTTCGCGCGCCGCGTGGACCTGCGCACCGTCGGCAAACGTTCGCTTGAGTGCCTGATCAAAGTCGGCGCGCTCGATCAATTTGGCAACCGCCCGGCCATGCTCGCTTCGCTGGACCGCATTATCGCCATCAGCGCCAATCATTTCCGCGCGGCAGACGCAGGGCAAATGAGTCTCTTTGGCGCGGCTACCGGCATCGTGGAGGAAATCCACCTGCCCGAAGTGAAGAACGTGGACAAGCGCGAGATGCTCAACTGGGAGCGCGAGCTTATCGGCTTGTACATCACCGATCACCCGCTTAACGAATATCAATCCACCCTTGCACAGATCGTCAGCTATTTTTCAGCGCAGCTGCCCGAAGCCAACCATGAAGAGAAGGTCCGTGTCGCGGGGCTCATCACGGTTGTCCGCCCGTACACGACGAAAACGGGCAAGCCGATGGGGTTTGTCACCATCGAGGATATTCAGGGAAATATCGAACTTGTGCTTTTTCCGAAGACGTGGGAAAAGTTCCGCGACATACTCAGCATAGGTCAGATCGTGATCGTGGAAGGCAAGGTGGATAACGGCAACCCGCCGCCCAAGATCCTTGTGGATGAGATCAGGACTGAAATTAAGATCACTTCGGCGGTTGTGGATGAACTGCCGGAGATGCCGCCTGCGCCCTACGCCGAGCCCGCGCCTCTTCATTACAAATCAACTGCTCCTGCCCAAAAGACAAGCCAGCCCTCGAAACAAAATCCATCGAAGCCTGCAGCTGCGGCAGATCAGCCTGTCAACAAACTGCACGTTGCTGCTGAATCCGTTCCAGTGTACGCCCCAATACTATCCCCAAAAAATCCTGGGGAATTCGGAGATAACAAAGAGGGCGATGACATGCCTCCGCCGCCAGATAACTTCCCCGACGGCTGGGATATGGAATGGCAGCCGTCCTTTGATGAGGCAGCCATGGCGTCCAAGCCTGCGCCGAAATTCAAGAAGGACGAGCCCATCACTCCGCCGCGCGTGGTAGTTGCGCCAGTTTTGGTGGACGCTGTCCCTGAGCTTCAGCCCCAGCCGCTTGCCGAGGTGTTGGCATTTACACAAGTACCCTCGTTATATGTCCCGCTCGCAAAAGAAGAGGCTGCCCACCCACCGAAGCAGATCACGGTCATTTTGCGCCAATCAGCGGACAGGGAACGCGACAAACGCCGCATTAAAACACTGCATGGCACGTTGATCTCCTTCCACGGCAGGGATAAATTCTCGTTCCAAATATTTGAGAACGGCAAAAGTCATTTGATCGATTTTCCAAGCGAGACCACGCGCGTCAGTCCGGAGTTGTTCTCGCGCCTGCATAAATTGTTGGGCGAGGAAGCCTGGCATGTGGAAGAGATCACATTTCAGTAGCAACGAAAGTTCCCGCACTATACAAAACTCAACACTTTATTAACCGTATGCAACGGTGTTTTAGATAAAAAAACTCGCCCAAAGTTTTCCTTTGCGGGCGAGTTTTTCTGGATGGCGCACCTGGTCAAATCTCAGAAATATTGTTCTCAAATGAGAACAGAAAAGTCACTCTATGAATGACTGGAGCCGCCAGGATTTGTGACGCCATCCAAATTTATTCTACAACTTTTATATTTGAATTTCAAGTTTTTAAAGGTAACGGCCATCTCAAAGGCGCTGTCACCTTGATCTTTTTAACCCAGCACCAAAAACTATGAATATCGCCAAGTCGTGCCATCCTTGCTGTCTTCGATGGTGACGTTAAGTTCCTTCAGCTTGTCACGGATCTGGTCGGAGAGCGCCCATAGTTTTTGCTTGCGCACTTCGGCGCGGACTTCGATCAGCAGGTTGATGAAGGCGTCCGCATCACCTGAGCCTTGCTTCTCTTCGAGTTTAAGTCCAAGCACGCTGGCTAATTCACGGAAGATGCCTTGTACAGATTTGAGTTGCGCATCGGTTGCTCCGCTATCACGCGCGTTATTGATGATCTTGCTAAGTTCGAATAAGGCGGCGACAGCCCCGCAGTGTTGAAATCGCTGTCCATGGCTTCGATGAAATTCGCTTTGGCGGTCTCTGCGGCGGCGGCGATAGCCGAAATTGATTCAGGGTTGAGCCCGCTGGCGGAAGCTGACGCAGGCCGCAGGGCGGACTTGAGGCGCTCGACATTTTTCTGTGCGGCGTCCAGAGTGTCGTCATTGAAAAGCAGGGGCGAGCGATAGGTCCCGTTTAAGACCAACATGCGCATCACATCCGCTTCACGTTTGGATAGGAATTCCTTGATGCTGACAATGTTGCCAAGCGACTTGGACATCTTCTCGCCGCCGAGCTGTAACATGCCGTTATGCACCCAGTAGCGCGAGAATTCCTTGCCTGTGTAGCATTCGCTTTGGGCGATCTCGTTCTCATGATGCGGGAAGATCAGGTCGTTGCCACCGCCGTGGATGTCAATTTGTTCGCCGAGTTCGGCGAGGTTCATGGCCGAGCATTCGATGTGCCAGCCCGGGCGGCCTTTGCCCCAGGGACTGTCCCATGAGATCTCGCCTTCCTTGGCGGCTTTCCAGAGCGCGAAGTCCATCGGGTGGGTCTTGGCTTCCTCCACTTCGATGCGTGAGCCCGCCTGCATGTCGTCCAATTTGCGGCCTGAGAGACGGCCATAGTCGTCGTCACTGGTAACGCTGAAATATACATCGCCATTGGCTGCGGCGTAGGCATGTCCTTTTTGGACGAGGCCTTCGATGAACTTGATGATGTGCGGCATGGTCTTGCTAACCTGCGGATTGGATGTGGCGGGCAGGACGTTCAAACTCTTGAGGTCGGCTGCGTAGTCTGCGATGTAACGCGCTGAAAGTTTGAGAGGGTCTTCGTTAAGTTGTTTGGCGCGGTTGATGATCTTGTCGTCCACGTCGGTGTAGTTCATGACGTGTTTGACGGTGTAGCCGCGATATTCCAGATAGCGGCGGATGATGTCAAAGACCAGCGCCGACATGGCGTGGCCGACATGCGCGTCGTTGTAAACGGTGACACCGCAGACGTACATTTTGACGAGGTTCGGCTCTAGGGTTTGGAATTCTTCGGTCTTGCGGGTCAGGGTGTTGTAGATTTTTAGCATGGTCGCCTTTTTACCACTTGGGACACAAAGTGTCACAAAGGGTGTGATGTTTGTATTTAACTCAAGTTTCTATTTTAACCTGCCTTATGAACGAAGGCGATTGTAAAACGGGACGCAACTTGCGCACCCTGTTCACTGACTACTAATTACTGATCACTTCTTACTTTTTCTTCTTTGCCACAGCATCTTCATCCACGCGGCCAAAGATCATGCGGCCTGCGGCGGTCTGCAATACTTTGGTGATGTTCACATCCATGTACTCGCCGATGTATTCCTTGCCATTTTCAACGACCACCATGGTGCCGTCTTCCATATAGCCCACACCCTGACTATGTTCCTTGCCTTCCTGCATGATGTTGATGCGTAAGGCTTCACCTGGCAGAACAACCGATTTGACCGCGTTCGCCAGCTCGTTGATGTTGAGCACGGTCACACCTTGAAGCTCGGCGATGCGGTTAAGGTTATAGTCATTTGTCAATACTGGGCTTTTGAGCTGTTTGCCCAATACGATCAGTTTGTCGTCCACTTCGCGCACACCGTCCACGTTAATATCTGAGATGCGGACGAGGATGTTTGGGAGTTTTTGTAATTCGGCCAGCACTTCCATGCCGCGGCGTCCGCGCTGGCGGCGCATACCGTCAGGGGAATCTGCTATATATTGGAGCTCGTTCAGTACAAAGCGGGGAATAAGAAGCGTGCCGGGCAGAAATCCAGTTTTAGCGATATCCGCCACCCGACCGTCAATGATGACACTGGTGTCCAGCAGGATGTTTCGGTTAAGATTTGTCCATGCGGATGAGGACCCGCCTTCGCTGCGTCCGCTTAATGCGCTGAGTAATCCCATAATGTCACCCTGCCGCATTTCGAAGAGTGAAATGCCCAGATAGGAAAAAATCAGAACTCCCAGGAATGGTAATATCTCGCCCAAAGGTTTGGGCAGGAGCGACAGCGGAAAAGCCAGCAGTGCCGCTGTCAGCAGGCCCACGATCAAGCCCAGCAATCCCGCAAACAGGCCTTCGGCTGACATTCTTCCAAGCAGGGAACGCATAGCCAGTGCCGGGCGGGTAGTGACGTATGGCGTGAATAACAGTCCGCTTAATGCGCCAAGCAGGGCGAACCCTAATGAGTAGCCAACAATTTGATCTGGAATGGAATTTGCTGCAAAATCGTATCCCCAATAACCTCCGACGCCACCCATAACAAGCATACCGATAATTCGGATAATAAAATCAAAACTCATAATAACTCCTTTGTAATAAATGTGAAAAAAAATATAATAAATGATAATAGCACGGGCAGTAACGCACGTCAATTGTATCAAAGGAATTCTTATATTGTTGTTATAATGCGTGCTAGTGAACTGCCCAGTATGTTTTATCAAATACCCAGAACGGCAAATAGTGGATAATTTTAATTTAGAAGACCAACCATGCCCCTAATAGACACCCTTAACCGCCCTCTGCGCGACCTTCGGATCTCCGTCACCGACCGTTGTAATTTCCGCTGTGTATATTGCATGCCAAAGGAGATCTTCGGACCCGACCATCAATTCCTGCACCGTGACCAGATTCTGACCTTTGAAGAGATTACGCGCCTGGCTCGTCTTTTTTCAGCGCACGGCGTCCGCAAGATCAGGCTGACCGGCGGTGAACCGCTTGTCCGCAAAGACCTGCCGGACTTGATCTCGATGCTGGCGGAGATCCCTGATCTCGATCTGACCCTGACCACGAACGGGTCGCTGCTTCCCAAACATGCGCGTGCCTTGAAGGATGCCGGGCTTAAGCGGGTCACTGTCAGTTTGGACTCGCTCGATAATGCCATATTCAAATCCATGAACGATGTGGATTTTCCTGTGGAAAAAGTTCTGGAAGGGATGGATGCCGCTGCTGCTGTCGGCCTGAACCCGATCAAGGTCAACATGGTGGTCAAACGCGGGCTGAACGAATCCAGTATTTTGCCGATGGCGCGTTTCTTCCGTGAGAAGGGCTATATTCTGCGTTTCATTGAGTATATGGATGTCGGTCATACCAACGGCTGGCGAATGGACGATGTCGTCTCTGCCGCGGAAATCGTCAAATTGATCGACTCGGAAATGCCGCTCGAACCCGTCTCCCCGAACTATCAGGGAGAAGTAGCCGGGCGCTGGCGCTACAAGGACGGCAAAGGCGAAGTCGGCATGATCGCTTCGGTGACACAGGCATTTTGCCGCGACTGTAACCGTGCCCGCATCTCCGCCGAGGGAAAACTATACACATGCCTGTTCGCCGTCAAAGGACATGACTTCCGCGACCTGATCCGTAACGGTGCGACAGATGAAGATATTTCAAAATTCATTTCGAAAGTATGGAGCGGACGCGATGACCGCTATTCAGAACTGCGATCCGAGAACACCATCTCACTACCCAAAGTTGAGATGTCACACATTGGCGGTTGATCTCCTAAAAATGATCTCCAAATCCAGAGGCGCATTTGATTTCATCCAATTCCATTAAGGCAGTCCTTTTCGATCTTGACGGCACACTTCGCCATCACATCCCCGCCGGCGGGGATGTTTTTGTGGAATTCACCAGAAGCATCGGATTGCGTATTTCAGAAGAGGACCGCGTCCGCTCTGAACATTGGGTGCATCATTACTTTGCCCATTCGCTTGAAATCCAGGCGGATGGTAAATTATTCAAGGATGATCAAAAAAGTTTCTGGGTCAATTTTACAAAACGACGCCTGGTGGCAATGGGTGTTCCCACCGCGCAAGCCATTGATCTCGCATCGCAGGCATCCGCATATATGGAAGAATACTACAAGCCTACAGTCCATATTCCCGCAGATGCCTTTCCGCTTTTACAGTTCTTGAAAGACTCGGGCTATGTGCTTGGTTTGGTCTCGAACCGCGACGACCCGTATCATGATGAAATCAAAAATATGAAACTCGATTCGTATTTTAAATTCATCCTCGCGGGTGGAGAGGTAAACGCCTTCAAGCCTGACAAACTTATTTTTGACCACGCCCTGAAATTGGCGGGAACGTCCGCATCGGAGACAATGTATATCGGCGATAATTATTTCGCGGATGTTGTCGGCTCGCGCCGCGCGGGACTGATACCTGTCCTCTACGACCCGGTCAGTCTCTTCCCTGACGCAGACTGCGCGATCATCAAGTCCTTTGCTGAATTGTATGAACTATTGAAATAATCCCGCTTCTGGATTTCTTCAGCTTGCTGATGAACAGAATTATCAATACCGCGAATACTCGAACTATTCGCGGTATTGGCGTTAAAATGGATGTGTAAAATATATTCCACCCTTTTGGGTCGGAGATATAAAAAGGAGCATTCATGGCCTGGGAACGCAAGATCATTCGTACAGTTCGCGTCCGTAATTCACAGAAAAAAGGCATCCTGGGGAAACTATTGACCGCCATTGCCGAAGCGGGCGGGAACACCGGCAGCATCGTGCTTGTCACTGAAACATCGCAGAACGTGGTTCGTGATATTACGATCAATGCTGAGGATGAGGCGAGTCTAAAAGCGATTGTCAAAGCAATGCACGAAAACGAAGGCACGCGCGTGCTCGAAGTCCGCGATGAAGTGCTGGAACTTCATCATAAAGGCAAGATTGCCATCCGTTCCCGTTATCCGATCGATTCACTGACAACGCTTCGACGCGTGTACACACCTGGCGTTGCAGAGGTTTGTCTTAAGATCGCCAAAGACCCTTCCCTGGCGCGTTTGTATACCAGTATCAGCCACATGGTTGCCATTGTTACGGATGGCACAGCGGTGCTTGGGCTTGGGGATATTGGCCCGGTCGCAAGCATGCCCGTAATGGAAGGCAAAGCCATGTTAATGGAAACACTGGTCGGACTTTCGGGAATTCCCATTTTGTTGAATACAAAAAATACCGAAGAGATCATCGCGGCTGTTGCCGCCATCTCGCCGACTTTTTCAGCCATCCAATTGGAAGACATATCTGCGCCGCGCTGTTTTGAAATTGAAGAGAGGTTACAAGCCATGCTCGATATTCCCGTCCTGCATGATGACCAGCATGGAACGGCGGTGGTTTGCACTGCGGCGCTATTGGTCGCGACTCGCGAGACCGGTACGGATTTGAAGGGCTCTGTCATCGGGCAGATCGGGCTTGGGGCGGCCGGCCATGCCATCGGTCAGATGATGATGCGCTTGACCGGAAACCCAGTCTATGGCGCGGACTTGAGTCAAGATGCTTTAAGTAGGTTTGAAAAAGCCGGGGGCAGGAAATCCACCTTAAAAGAGATCATGGAAAAATGCGACATCGTGGTCGCCACCACTGGCGCGCCGAATCTGATCAAGCCTGAAATGGTTCGCAAAGGGCAGATCATTCTGGCGTTGTCAAATCCGAATCCGGAGATCGACCCTGAGGTTGCAATGGAACACGGCGCGGCTTTCGCCGCGGATGGAAAATCAGTAAATAATGTGCTGGGCTTCCCCGGCATTTTCCGCGGCGCAGTGGATGCGAACGCGCCGCGCATCACGCATGAAATGTTATTGGCCGCCGCGCATGTGATCGCTGAGATGACCCCGCCCGGTGAATTGGTACCCAGCCCGCTCGATAAAAAAGTTCATCGTGCCGTGGCACGTGCCGTCGCGGAGACTGCCATTAAGCAGGGCATCGCGCGCGCGGAATATGTCCCGTATGTGGATGAGTGAAAGGCAAGGGATGAAGGATGAAAAAGACGCCCTGTTCTGAAATAGGGCGTCTTTTTATCTTGGCATATTACTTCATACTACTCACTTTCCACTACCCACTGGGTTCCCATTCTTCAATGCTTCTTTCAAAGTTGTTCCCAATCTTGAAATTCCCTCGCGGATATTATCCGGATGGGAGAAAGAGAAATTAATTCGCATCGTATTTGCGCCGCCGCCATTTGGATGGAAGGACGCGCCGGGTACAAAAGCGACCTTGCGTTCGATCGCTACTTTAAGAACATCCGCCGCATTGACATGCTCGGGAAGTACGCCCCACAAGAACATGCCGCCCAACGGCTTGGTCCAGGTCACTTCGGACGGGAACATTTCATCCATCATCTCGAGCATCACGTCGCGTCGTTCTTTATACGTTGCGCGGATCACTTTGACGTGTTCATCCAGAAAACCATTCTTCGCCACTTCGTATGCGACATGTTGATTGAACGAGGAGGTGTGCAAATCTGCGGCTTGTTTTGTCATCACCAGCCTGCGGATCACCTCTGGCGGCGCAATGACCCATGCCAGGCGCAGCCCCGGCGCGAGTAATTTTGAGAACGTGCTTAAGTAAATAACATTCCCGGTATATTCGCCGTCATTGTCATTGCGATAACGGCTGTCGAGAGTCGCAACCGATGGGATGTGCTCACCTTCATAGCGGAGTTGTCCATAGGGGTCATCTTCCACGATCGGTACGCCATATTTATCCGCAAGCTCGACTAGTTTCATACGGCGTTCAAGGCTTAGTGTAGACCCGGATGGGTTTTGGAAATTGGGCAGGATATAAATAAACTTCGGTCCCACCCGCAGGGCGGCTTCCAGTTCATCCACCACCATGCCGTGCTCATCTGTGCGCACTGAAATATATTGCGCGCCGTAGGCATTCCATGCCTGTAATGCACCTAAATATGTTGGCGACTCCACCACAATATAATCGCCGCGATTCACGAACACCCGCCCGATAAAGTCCAGCGCCTGTTGAGAGCCGGATGTGATCATAATATTCTCAGCAGTGACCCGCACGCTGTAACGCGCGTTATGGCGCGCGATCATTTCCCGTAAAGGCAGGTAGCCTTCTGTCGTGCTGTATTGCAGGGCCTGCGCGCCGTGATCTATCAAGACCTGATTGCACGCTTCCTGAAATTCCTTCACCGGGAATACTTCCGGAGCGGGCAGCCCTCCCCCAAACGAAATGATGTCGGGTTGTTCGGTCAACTTCAACAATTCACGGATGACGGAACTTCCCATTTTTTGTGTGCGGTGTGCGTAACGATACTCCCACGGTGTTTGCATTTACTCTCCTTGTAAAAATAAAAAAACCTGACAGGTACGTGTGTACCCATCAGGCTGGCTGACTTGAGGCATAAAAATGCCCAAAAGATCAAGGCCTATCATTTGTTTCATGGTTTCCTTATCTTAACCATTTTTCCACAAGACCGCAACCTCTTTAAGTATGGATGATTTTATGACAAATTTCCTTTGATGATCTTCTCGACAGAAGTCCGCGTATACGAATCTAGAGGCAGATGAAGAGCCGCCTCCAACTTGACCCAGACATGCTCCTCCGCCTCATCATTGAGCTGCACTTCGAGAGAGTCAGCTTTACAGGCGTAATCAAAGAAGATGAAGTGGCGTTTTTTCCAAAAAGACGGATCGTAAATGAACTGTTGGAAGTTGACGAATTTCAGGTCGTAAATATCCAGTCCTGTCTCCTCCTTCGCCTCGCGGACTGCCGCCTCCTCGATACGTTCCCCTAATTCTACATGTCCGCCAGGGACAACATACTTGCCAGGAAATTTATGGCTTTTCAGCAACAGCATTTCGCCTGCCTGATTGAAGATAAAAACCCCAACTGTCGGTTCCGGGAAAATTTGATCAGCCATTTTAAATTCCTTATGTCGTTGCGAGGAACGAGCGGTAGCGAGTGATGAAGCAATCCCCTTGTAACATAAGGCTGTTTCGCAAAGTGCGCTCGCAGAGATATTTTATACTACCCAAACACCGCGATTACCATCACGCCCGTAAATACGATCACAGATCCCAGCACACGAACACCGCCCATATCCTCTTTTAAAAATCTCCAGCCGAGGAAAGCCCCGATCACCACGCTTACTTCGCGGATCGCACCCGAATAACTGAGAGGCGCAAAAGTGTAGGCAAAAAGAGCCATCATGTAAGCCACCAGGCCCAGCACACCGCCAATCAATATATATCCGCGTTTTTTCCTCCACATAGCCATGAAATGACTCCATCCATATTTTCGCGCAAGATAAGGCGTGGTTACGAAGGGGGTCATTACAAACATGAATAATCCATAAGGCAGGGCGGGACCATTTTTTACGGCTGTGCCATCAATGAGTGTGTAAATGGAAATGATCACCGCTACTGACAACGCGGTGAGGATTCCGCGCAAGTGTGGTTTCTCGCCATCGCTTTGAATTAACGTAGTCGCGCCGATAACCATCATTCCGCCCGTGATAAAAGCCAACCCAATGTACCCGCCGACTGTTAATTGCTCATGCAGAAGGATCGCAGACCATAGCACGAGTAATGCGGGAGCCGCTCCACGCGCAATGGGATAAACAAGCGAAAAGTCGTGGTCAGTGTAGGCTGTGCAAAGCAAAATAAAATAGATCGACTCCAGAATCGAACTAATGATCGCAAAGCCCCACATGGAACGCGGCGGAAGTCCCGTAAAGAAAATAAATCCCAACGAGAATATACCGCTCAAGATCACCTGCCAGCCCATTGCGATATATTTTTCGTCTGAACTTTTAAGTAAAAAATTCCACAACGCGTGCATGGAAGCAGAGAAGAACAGCAAAATAATGGCAAAGATCGGCATGGCTATCTCATGAATTCGATCAACTTTTGATTCACTTCCTCGCCGGCATCATGCTGTACCCAATGAGTGGCTTTGTCAAAAAAGATCAACTCGCCCTGGTCGCACAGATCGATGGATGGCTGTGCCATTTCGGAACTGAGCGCAACATCACGTTTGCCCCACAACATGAGCGTTGGGATTATCACACGCCGCGCGCCCGGCTTCTTTAGGCTAAACGCGTGGCGCAGTCCGCGGCGCATCACAGCGCGATACCAATTGATCATTCCCGTCAATGCGCCTTTCTGTGACCAGGCTTTTTTGTATTCGACTACATCCGCTTCGGTAAAAGTATTCTTGCGGCCTGAGCGGGTCAATATCCGTGCCAGGTATTCAAAATTATTCCTGCCCAACACCCATTCCACGAACCATGGGATTTGAAAGAAGAAAACATACCAGGACTTTTTGCGCTGTGTGGAGTTGTTCAACACAAAATCCGTCATCACATCGGGATGCGGAACATTCAAGATGGCGAGTTTTTCCAAACGTTCAGGATGATCAATGGCAACTGTCCATGCGACCACTGCGCCCCAGTCATGCCCGACAAGTTTCGCTTTTTCAATTCCGAAATGATCAAATAAGCCGACGATATCCTTTGCGAGGATGTCCACATCATAAGCGGATATGCCCTGCGGTTTATCGGAAAGGTTGTATCCGCGCTGGTCCGGAACGATAACGCGAAAACCTGCTTCGACCAATGCCGGGGTTTGCTTCTTCCAGCCGTAATTGAACTCTGGGAACCCATGCAATAAAATGACCGGCGTCCCGTTTTCAGGTCCGTCGGTCACTACATGCAGTGTGATGTTGTTTGTTCTGATAAATTGGTTTTGCATTCCGCGAGTATACCGCTTAATAGTTTTTGAATTCTATATGGTTCGGAAAATAGGAAAATCAAAATCCCGAGTTTTTAACCCGGGGTTTTGATTTTAAGCGTAGAGCGGTATCCGCGCGCCGTTCACTTTCCCGGCTTCATCTGAAAATAAATATTCCATGGTTGAGACGATCTCTGCAGGCGAAGTGCCTTTGCCCGTATATGTTGTGTCAATGGATTTGACGTGAATGATATTGGCGGTCAATCCGCTTTCTTTATATTCTTCGGCCAGAGTCAATACCAAACTTTCCTGCGCAGATTTTGCGGCGGTGTACAAAGCCGTCTTGGCGGATGGATGGATTGTCTCAGGTTTGGATACGATGATGACCCGTCCCCATTTGCTCTTTGCGATATGCGGGGTAAATGATTGCAGCAAATGAAAAGTCGTCCACACGTGCTGATTGAGCATGGTTTCAAGATCTTCCGCGCTTGATTCTGGAATTGTCCTGCCGCCTGTCCAGCCGCCGACGAGATGGATCAAAGCGTGGACACTGCCAAATTTGGAATGAACCGCTTCGGCTGAGGCATGAACCGCTTCTCCATTGAGCAGGTCAATGGCCTGGATGTAGAGTCGCTCAGCAGGCAGGTCCAGGTCACGAGCGAGGGCATCAAGTTTGGATTGATCTTTACCAAGCAATACAAGATTGTGACCGCGCTTTGCAAAAGTTTTTGCGACGAGATTGCCAAGCACGCCTGTTGCGCCGGTGATGACAATCGTTCTATTCATACAACGCTTTGATCTGACTCTCGGGCATGCCCTCAATGATCGGGCGGTCACTTTGCTCAGGCAGATGCTCCTTGCCGTGGAAATCGATCATGTGACCAGACTTGGCGGCTTTGGTCTCAAGATAGAAACGGTTGTGCTCATTGCTCGGCAAAATGTGCGGAATGCGCGCGTTGACCTTGACACCGTATTGTTCAAGCTGGGCGATCTTCTTTGGATTGTTGGTCATCAAATTGATCGACTGCACCTTCAATGAATGCAGCATGTGGGCGGCGACTGCATAATCACGTTCATCGTCGCGGAAGCCGAGCGCGATGTTCGCCTCCACGGTATCAAGCCCCTGATCCTGTAAACTATATGCGCGGATCTTGTTGGTCAGCCCGATGCCGCGGCCTTCCTGACGCAGATATAGAACAATGCCGTTGTCCATTTCGCCGATCTTCTTTAACGAAGCCTCGAGTTGGTCTCGGCAATCACAGCGCAGTGAACCGATCACGTCCCCCGTCAAACATTCCGAGTGCAAACGCACAGGCACGTCTTCCGCACCGAGCACTTCGCCCTTGATGATGGCAACGTGTTCCTTGTGGTCCTGATTGTTTGAAAACGCAACAATATGGAAATCACCAAAACGTGAAGGCAGTTCTGCAATTGCTTCAATGTGAACGCAAACCTTGTCCTTGCCGTAGCCTTCACATTCGTGACAGCAATCTTCTTCGATCAATAATTCTATTTGTTCGTGTGTAAATGTAGTCATATTTTCTCCGCATAACTTACAATTTGTAAGTTAATAATATTCCACCATCATCATGCGTTTCAACAGCATTAAGTTTTAACGCGATGGCTTCACTTCTTGCAACTCCCAAACCAGCTGCGAGCGTTGGGGCAGAATCCCCGCCGAAGATCATGGGAGCGATGTAGATCATTATTTCATCCACAAGCCTCTGCCGTAGTAATTCAAAATTGATGGTACCGCCGCCTTCCACCATCAAGCGTTTCACTCCCAATTCCGCCAGCGTGTTCATCATATTTTGCAGGTCAACACGCGCTGTATCGTGGACAAAAATTTCAACACCGTTCATCCGCAGGGCTTCAAGTTGGCTTCTAGATGTCTGTGCTGTTGTAAATATTACCACCCTCGCAGGACCTGCTTTGATAAAATCCGACTCCAGCGGAATGTCGGCATTGGTGACGACTCCCACTTTAATGGGATTTGCTGTCATCCCGCGCTTGATCCTGGCCTCGCGCAGCGCTTCGCTCTTAACGGTCAGCTTGGGCAGTTCGCCGAGCAGGGTCTTTCCCCCGACAAGCACCGCGTCTGACTCGGCGCGCAATTCATCCACACGGTCCTTGTCTTGTCGGGATGAGATCGCGGCTCCCTTGCGTTCAAAAGTATCTATCTTGCCGTCAGCCGTCGTGGCAATATTGATGAAAACGTATGGACGATTCATAAAATAAGGCGTTGCTTATTACCCAATTCGCACCGAACGCATCGATATCGAACCGCCCCAAACTTTTTCGGCAAAGAATGACACAGGCTCGTTTTCATCCTTCAATGCCAATGAATACAATAGGGGAACATAATGCTCTCCGCTGTTGATCGAAAGCTGGGCAGACTCTCCCTGCTTGTTGAAGTTGATGAGCGGATCATGATCATCGGTAAGTATCCAGTTCTTGACTTTGGCGTCAAATTCAGTCGCCCAGCCATAAGCAAAATCACGGAATTCAACCAGCGACAGGTTGTGCACAATATTTCCAGAACTGATGATCAGCACACCTTCTTCGCGCAGTTCCTTTAGCTGTTTTGCAACATCATAATGGTCTGATATCTGTAAATTCGCATTCAGACTCATTTGAATGACTGGAATGTTCGCTTCGGGAAACATTTTCTTCAAGACAGACCATGTGCCATGATCAAGCCCCCATTCCTGATCCATCTGCACGTCGGTCTTCTTTATGATACGACGAATTTGTTCCGCCAGATCGGGGGATCCGGGGGCGGGATATGTCACTTCATATAATTCTTTTGGAAAGCCGTACATATCATAGATCATGCGCGGCTGTTCCATGGCAGTTACCTGTGTGCCGCGTGTGACCCAGTGTGCTGAAATGCACAGAATTGCGCGCGGTTTTGGCAGGGCCTTTGCCCGCTTCAGCCCACGCGCGGGTGAACTCATTATCTTCAATGGCATTCATCGGACTGCCGTGTCCTACAAATAAAACGGGCATTTTTTCTGTCATGTTGATTCCTCTAAGTTAAATCAATATTGGGTTGAAAAGTATCTCGCGGTCAGATCGCTGATGTCTATATTGATCGTTTCACGTAAAAGCGCAAAGAAATTTTCCGGGGTCGCGTGTCCGCGGGAATAGCGTTCCGCGTACGTTTTTAAGAACTTGGCAAAATTTCCATATCCCACCCGTTCACGTAATTCATCGATAAAGTGCGCACCATTCAAATACACCGCATTGACATATTGACGCTGTGAGCCGGCGTTATAGACCGGCATATCCACAAAACCTGCCGGCTTGAAAAAATCCACGCGGAACTGCCACCACCACGAAATGTTTCCCGGATAGTTGTTTTCATAAAAGATGCGCTCGCTATAGGTGGAAAGCGCCTCATCCAGCCACGGCTCGATCGCCTGATCGCTGCCAACCAATCCATACCACCATTGATGCGCGATCTCGTGTACGCCGATGGTCGCCAGGTTGTTCCGCGCGCCGCCGCTGTACTGCGCGTAAAAATCTGTGGCAAGCATGACCAGCCCGTCATATTCCTGCCCGTCATGGATATCCGCTTGTACGATCGCAAGGCTTTGATATGGGTAAGGCGCAAAATTCGCCTCAAAGGTGCTGACCGCCTCTCCTGCTATGACCAGAAACCCATCATTGGCCGCTTGGTATCCATCGAAATAATACGAGCGGATCACAACCGAGCCGACAGTTGACTCTGATACAAGGAATTCATTGCTCGCTGACAGCGCGAACGTGCGCGCGCCATATAAGCGATAGCGGGTCCAGTCGCCGTTTTGTTCTGAGGGTGCGCTCGCCGCGACGACAACACCTGAATCCGTTTTTAGATTCAGTTCGACATCTGAGGCGTCATAAACAAGATGTTCACCGAAGGAGGAGGGATCGTGCAGGACCCAGCCATTGATGTATGGCACCACAAATGGATACCAGTCTACAAGGTTGATCTGGTTGAAGTCATAGCCGAATATCTCGCCGGATGATTTGGCGGGAATATTGAGGTTGAATTTTAGATTTAACGTGGTGGCTGAGTTTGGCTGGAGAGGCTGAGACAGGTTCAAGGTCAGGCGTTGACCGTCGAGTGTGTATGTTGTCAACGCGGTATTGTCCTGTGTGATCGAATTCAAGAGAAAGGCATTGCCATACAGATTCGGTTGAATCGACAGCACAATATCCGAAAGTGCGATGCCTGTATTGTTGTAGTAGCGGACCGTTTCTTCTACATCAAGTGTGTGTGCTGTGAAATCCAGGGTCGCATAGAGGATGTAATTTGTGCGCGAAGCGGTGCCCGCCGAAGGTGGCGGAGCCACGGTCGCAGCGGAAACAGTTGTCGGTGTGGACGAGGCGGGTATCGCTGTTTGCGTTAATGTCGGCGTGGCTGTTGGCGGTTCAGGAGTGAAAGAAGGAATAACACTATCGATTGCGCCGGAGGGTTGAAAAGGCGTTGGAGTAGGGGAGGCATTTGGGTCTTGCGTGACCAAAACAAAGGGCGCGAATGCGGGCGCGCTCGGTGCTGGGGACGCACAGGCTACCAGAAGAGCTATTAGCGAAGCAAAATAGGCAAATCGCAATACGCGTGTAAATGGAGTTGTGCAGCGATGGAGTGTCATTAATAAGTGTTTTTGAAATATTTCTTTACGAGGTCTGAATAATCTGTGCTTGTGTGTTGGCCTAGTACGCGAAAGAAATCATTGGCTGTCACGATCCGGCCGCGTCCCTTGGTGAAGTAATCCTGGAGGAAGGCGAAGAAGGCTTCGTCTCCCATGCGCCGCCGTAATTCTTCCATAAAGCGCGCACCCCGAAAATAGGCTGCGTTTGTGTATGGACGGAACCCGTTGCCCTCATAGATGGAAATATCAACCAGTCCCTGCGGCTTGTAAAAGTCGATGCGGTACCGCCACCACCAACTGGTCAGGTCTGGATAAATACTTTCGTAATAAATATATTCTGAATATGTGGACAGTGTTTCGTCCACCCAAGGCTGCAAGGCCTGATCGTTTGCGACTTGATCAAACCACCATTGATGGGCTGTTTCATGCGCGGCGACAAAAGTCAGATAGTTCGTGGGGGTTCCATCATAGAGGCTGTAAAAATCACGGCTGAGGTAGAAGAAACCAGAGAATTCCATGCCGTCATTGAAGTCACCCATCACGACCGCGAGCGACTTGTGGGGGTATGGACCAAAACGCTCGCCATAGACTTCGATCGACTCGGCGCTGGTTTGCAGTGCAGCTTGTCCCGCCGCTTCGCTGGGTGAAAAATAGTAACTTGAAATGGTCACATCCCCGCTTTTCAAAGTGGATACTTGAAACTCGCGGCTGGCAGACAGGGCAAAGGTCCGCGCCGAGTTGATGGTGTAGCGGGTGTAATTATCGATCTGTTCAGGGAATCCGCTCGCGGCAATTATTGGCGCAGAAGCCGGGTCTGTAAAGTTGAGATTTACTTCATAATCAGCTGCATCGTAAACGAGGTGCTCGCCATAGACCCACGGCTCATGCAGGACCCATTCGCCGTTGATGTATGGGACCACAAATGGATACCAGTTGGTGAGGTTCATCTGGCGTGTGGTGTATCCGAAAATACGCGGACGTGAAATGTTGGGATCTTCCTGTTCGGCAAAAGGCAGGTTGAGAATATATTCAATATTGATCTTCACAATAGCGCTGGGCTGCAGGGCGGCGGGCAGTGTGATCTCGAGCCTTTGCCCGTTGATTGAAAAGGTTGTGAGCGGTATATCATCAATGGAGAGACTGGTGAGGTTAAAACTCCCAGCCCACAGATTTGGAACCACCGCCAGCACAAGCCTGTCTAGTGGATCGGCTGAGTTGTTGGGGTAGTAAATATCTTCAAACACGGTAAGCGCGTGCGCATCGTAATCAATGGTTGTATTTAGAATATATTTTGCAAGTTCGATCTCGGAAAATGGATTTACTGTAGGGACGGATGTCCCAACAGGTGTGGCCAACGGCGGGACCGTCCCCACGAGAATAGGAATCCTTGGGCTGGTAAATTCAGCAACTACTTTGGCTGATGAGGAAAGTAAAAAAATGAGAAGAATTACGAGAAATGGCAAGTATTTGTTTCGCATGGGTTTAATTCTACCGCTTGTTGTAAAAAATAATAATTTATGATGACCTTGTTCTCTTCCACAGAAATGTAATTAAGAAGAATGCGGTTGCTGTTAAGACAATTGTGGAACCTGAAACGATGTTCAGGTAATAACTTAAATACAGCCCGATGACCGATGACAGCGCCCCGATCAATGCGGATACGAGCATCATCGGCAATAAACGGCGTGTGAGCAGATACGCTGTTGCGGCGGGAGTTACCAGCATGGCGGCTGCGAGGCTGACGCCCACAGTTTGCAGTGAGACAACCACCGTCAGCGCTAACAGCACCAGCATAAGATTCCGCAGCAACTCGGCCGGCAGGCGCAAGGTCGCCGCGAGAACGGGATCAAAGGAAATAACGAGAAATTGTTTGAAGAACAGGCTGACGGTCAGGAGAATAACAAAACTAAGCCCAACAATCATCCACAAGTCGGAACTGCTGACCCCCAATACATTGCCGAACAAAATATGGGACAGGTCCACTGCATAGGTCTGCATCGAACTGATCAGCGCCACGCCCAACGACAGCGCCGCCGCAAAGAGGATGCCGATGGCAGTATCCTCTTTGACCGTCCCCTCTCGTGAAAATAATCCAATGCTCAAAGCGACAATGACAGCTGCGACTCCCGCCCCGACCAGTAAATTGCCCTGCAATAAATAAGCGATTGCCACCCCAGGCAGGATCGCGTGCGCCATGGCATCTCCGAGAAAAGCCATTCCGCGCAGTACAACATAAGTTCCCATTACCGCGCACAGCACGCCAACGATCACTGAGGCGAAAAGTCCGCGCTGCATGAATTGATAGGCAAGAGGTTCAAGGAACCAGTTCATTTTCGATTTCTGGATTTTGATTTTGGATTGTCCTCCCCCCCCCCTTTTTTTTTTCGGCCCCCCCCCCCCGCCCCCCCCCCCCCCCCGGGGGGGGGGTTTTTTTTTCTTCTTTTTTTCCTTTTTTTTTTTTTTTTTTTTTTTTTTAACCTTCGTCCTCGTTTTCTTCGGCGGACAGCACTCATCCACCAGCATCATGCCGTTATCCATCACAAGCAGAGAATTTCCAAAAGCTGAAGCCAGGTTTTCCTTGGTAAACACTTGTGACGGCGCTCCAAATGCGATCAAACGGTGATTGATCAGGAGAACAAGGTCAAAACGCGAAGCCGCCAAATTTAGATCGTGTGTGGAAATAATTGTGGTTACCTGCTGTTTGCGCAGATGATCAAGCAGCCCAAAAGTGACTTCCTGCGTTGTGGCGTCAATGCCGGTGAAAGGCTCATCCATTAAGAGAATGTGCGGTTCCTGGGCTAATGCGCGCGCCAAAAATGCGCGCTGCTGCTGCCCGCCCGAGAGCTGTCCAATGGACAACTCCGCCAGATCAGCGATGCCCATTTGTTCAATGCTTTTGCGTACGATCTGCCTGTCTGTTTTTGATGGTTGACTCCACCAGCCGATCTGACCGAAGCGTCCCATCATCACCACATCACTCACCGTCACAGGAAAGCGCCAATCCACATCTTCACGTTGAGGTACATAGGCGACACAATCTTTATGCGTACCAAGCGTTTCGCCGTGGATAAGGATTCGTCCGCTCTTCAGCGGCAGGATGCCGACCAGCGCTTTGAACAGGGTGGATTTTCCAGCGCCGTTCGGGCCGACAACAGCCACGCGCGCGCCATGCGGCACCTGGAAGCTCAAGTCATGGATCACGATCTTTTCGCCATAGCCGATGCTGGCGTTTTCAATTTCAAGACGATGAGGTGTGTGTGTCATGGGATTTACGATTTTTGATTTTCGATTGAATGACAAGCATGGATCTTTCCAATCTTACTTCAAAGCCTCCACGATTTGATTAACATTGTGTTTCATCATGTCAATATAGGTCGCGGCGGGCGAGCCGACAGTGAGCGACTCAAGATGCAGGTTGTCAACAACTTTAACATTGGTCTCTTCGGCGATTTGATGCGCAAGGTCAGGGTTTTCAACTTCGCCAAGAAAGATCGCGGGTGCATCCGCGGTTTTTATCTGTTCGATCAACGCGGCCAATTCTCTGGCAGAAGTTCCTGCGTCCGTACTCAGGCTGGGGATGATCGCACCGACAACTTCAAACCCATACCGCTCGGCAAAGTATCCAACCGCCTCGTGATTGGTCACCAGTAAACGACGCTCAGTCGGGATGCTGTTCACCTGTTCGATGATCCAAGCGTCAAGTTCCTTGAGCTGTGTAATATATGCGTCCGCGTTGGCTGTGTATGTTCCCGCACCTTCTGCATCGACCTGGATCAATCCATCTCGGATATTTTCGACATAGGTGATGACAAGGATCGGGTCCAGCCACATATGCGGGTCGACTCCATGCTCGTTCCCCGCATCTTCTCTTGGACTGAGACCTGCTGTGGCCTCAATGATCAGTCTCTCCCCTCCGGCATTTTCGAGTAACGGTTCAATGAAATGCTCATACTCCAAGCCATTTAAGATGAGCAAATCACTTTCTGCGATCTTCGCCACGTCTGCGGGCGCAGCCTGATAAGCGTGCGGGTCTGCGCCAACCGGAAGCACGGAATCCACCTGCGCGCGGGAGCCTGCGATATTCTGAGTGATATCTGCCAGGAAGGTGGTTGAGGCGAGAACTCTCAAGGCGTTGTCATCACTTTTTGCGGTTGACCCGCAGGCAGTAAAGAAAAGAAGCGTTAGGATGGTTAATTCAGTAATGGAATTGAAAATCTTTTTCATTTGAAATCCTATATTTCTCCCCACCATTGGTGGGGGATTGAATTAAATAGTGCGGCAGTTTGTGCACAAGCCGAAAAGCTGCAGCCAGTGCTCGTTGATCTGATAGCCTGTCTTTTGGGCGATCGCTTTTATCAATCTGTCCAGGTCATCGCCCTCGAAGAATTCGACTTGACCGCAGTTTTGGCAAAGTAATAAATGTTGGTGTCCATGACCTGCTGAGATAAAAGCCTGACATCCCATCGGCTGATGTACGCGTTGAATGAGATGCAGCTCTTCAAGTTTTTCGAGTGTGCGATATACGGTGACCAATCCAAGGGCACGATATTTCCTGCGCGCCATATCATAGACTTCTACGGGTGTAAGTGCACGCGCGGATCTTTCGACGGTCTCAACCACTGCCCGACGCGCATCTGTCAGGCGGTATCCGTTCTCATGTAATTGGGTCAACCAAAGCTCAGCGGTCATATAGGCTCTTTTTGTAAATGAAAATCATTTTCAATAAGTATAAAGCAGGGAAGCCAGCGAGTCAATCTGCGGAATCAAAAAAGTCCATCTGATGATGAACTTTTTTTGTCAACGTTGATCCCTGCCGAGGCCAGATTTATTCGCGCCAGCGCAATGTATGATAAATCACAGACGAGATGGTTAATAATCCGATGATGATGCCTGTGATCCTGCCGATCGGTTTTCGTTTTTCTTCGGGCTGTCCAAGCTGGCTGGCACTAACTTTTGCTCCCACAGCCGCGACAGCGGGAATACTTGCGCAGATGATACACATGCTGGGTCTCCTTTTTATTGCGCGGGTGCGCCTTCAACGGGAAAGCCTTTGGAATACCAATCCTTCATGCCGCCGGCCATGCTGGTGGCGTTGAAGCCCGCCGCAAGCAGGATGTCACGTCCTTCTTGGCTGCGGTTGCCAGAGCGGCAAACCACCAGAACTTCCTTATCCTTTGGCAATTCGTTCAGGCGTGTCTGTAATTGATCCAGCGGAATAAGCGTGGCCATTGGCGCGTGATATTCGTCCCACTCCTCCTGCGTGCGCACATCCAGCATGAAGGCCCCATCCTGAACCATCTGGTAGGCAGCATCTGCGTTTACTTCGGCTGAAAGTGCTGCGGTCTTGCCGCCCCCGCCTGCCGATCAAAAAGATGACAGATGATGAATGCCACGAAAGCCAGCATTGCCAACTGCATGGACGGGCGGCGCAGCAAAGCGGAGAGTCCGCTGCGGGTGTTGATGTTTCTATTTTTTCTTCGAGACATAGTTCCTCACATTATTATATTTCCAGGATCCATCTGTGATCAACAGGTTTTCGACTGCAAGATCAATGCACCGCTGTAACCCACTGCATAAGATTTCCTAAAACGAATCAACGGCAGTCTTTTTATCTGTATACACATCAAAGAACGCCGAGAAGCCAACCATTTCCAAAACATTGACGATCTCAGGCTGGGGGTTGAGCAGTTTCAAATTGATCTGCGGCGCGTCGCCGCCCCTGCCGGAGCGGTCCATGGATTTGAGCGTGGACCAACCCTGTTCAAGGTCGGGCAGCGCTTCGCCGCGGATCATCAAAGCGATCGTGTTCAAAGAAACCAAACCTGCGCTGGAGATATATTTCAACTCGGCAAGATCCAATAATAAATGTTTTGAACCAGCCTCAAAAACCTCACGCGCTTTCTGGATCAAACTTTGATACGACTGGCCATCCAAATGGCCGGCAAGGCCGATGATCGTAACGGGCACGCGGCCTTGTTCCTGTGAAACAGTAATTTCCATTTGTATGCTCCTTTTTGAGATTGATGGCTATTATACGCCCGCTTTGCGCTCAAGGCGTGCCAGCCGATGATCGATCTCGGTCAGCCAATGTTTTCTAATGTATGCCGGCAGGTCGGCATGTTCAACTTCCATGCGCGCCGACTTCGCCCATTGGATCGCTGTCTTGGCGTTGCGCATTTTATGTTCATAATATTTTGCCAGCTCAATATGAGCATAGATATGACCTTTCTGCGCCGCCTCTTCCCACAATTTCAATGCCCGGCTCACATCCCCGCGTTTTTTTTGCAGGATGGACAAACGCTTCACCGCCACGCCGAAATCTGATTCGGTCAACCCGATCTCGAGTCCACGCTCGAAGAGACGGGCGGCTTCATCCCAGTGGCCGAGGTCTTCATATAATTTTCCGAGCGCGACGAAATCGAGTCCATGCTCCACGCGGCCGCTGTACGGGTCGGCAAGTAACTCACTGACATGGCTGAGCAGCGCGGCCATCGCGACCACATCCATCGCGTTGTGGTAGAACACGCCGCCCAGCGGACGGGCATCGCCGCTGCGCAAATAATCAAAATACAGCCAGGGGATCTCGTAGCCCGGCACTTCATCGGAGGTGCGTGTAAAACCAAGCACATGTTCTTCGAGATATTTCAACGCGCGCGAAGGGAGTCTGTCACGCCACAAACGCCGCGCAAGCGGAAGCAGGTCAATATGCGCGTAATTTTTAAATGGAACAGGGATCCGGTGCAGTGAATAGCGTGTGGCCAGCAAAGGTGCGTCGAAAGATTTTCCGTTGAATGTGACCAGTCCTTCGCATGGCGCGAGGAAGTTGATCAAGGCTTCGAGCATGGCTGGCTCTTCAGACGGGTCGCGTAAAAAGAATTGCTGCAAGGTGAATTTGCCGTCCACAAAGCGCGCCGCGCCGACCAGAAAGGCATACGTGCCTGTTCCACCGGCCATGCCGGAAGTTTCTGTATCGAGAAATGCGAATTTATGGATCGGCAGGTCCGCGATGCGCGGGTCGTTTGCCCATTGAGATATTAATGACAGCGGGAATGTAGAGAGATGCGATACCGTCCCGTGCAGGTAGCCTTCATCAAATATCTGTTCGGAGACGAACGCCTCTCCGCGCGGGGTGGAGAGAAAACTCCCAGCCACGACAGTGTCTATTGTGTGGCGAACAGGTTGAGGCGGCGCGAGATGCGAAGTGCCCGTCTTCACGCCGAGCGATTTGAGCTTATCTGATAGAGAAGGCATGAGGGTATTTTATCTCATATGAATAATTCGAGATTGCTTCGGGGAGATCGCTCTCGCAACGACTTTTTCGCAATGGCATATTCCGTGCTACACTTGCGCGAATTATTCATAGAGAAATTATCGGTATGTCAAAAAAACTTCCATTTTGGTTAAAACTTTTATACGGTTCCGGTGACTGGGGATTATCGAGCATCGGTATGATGCGTTCCATTTTTTACGCGCTATATCTCACAGACGTGGTGGGCATTGAGCCGCGCCTCGCATCCCTTGGCGCGCTGGTGGGCATCGTCTGGGATGCGATCAACGATCCCATCATCGGCGTGATCAGCGACCGAATGCAAACGCGTTGGGGACGAAGACGGCCTTTCCTTTTGTGGTTCGCATTTCCCTTTGGATTAAGTTTTGTGATTCTGTGGTCTGCGCCCAATTGGGAGAGTCAGATCGCTTTGCTGACTTATGTGACGCTGGCTTTTATGATCTCAGACACATTGACGACGCTTGTGGCTGTGCCGTATCTTTCCCTAACCCCCGAGCTGACTCAGGACTACGATGAGCGCACCTCGCTTTCCAGTTTTCGCACGGTCTTCCAATTGCTGGCCGCGATGACCGTTGTGATCACCGCGCCCATGATCGTGGACAAGGTGATCGAAATGGGCGGTTCGCAGCAGCAGGGATTCATGCTGGCGGGCGCGGTCTTTGGCGGTTTGGGGTCGCTTCCGCTTTTTCTGATCGGCTGGTTCGTGCGTGAAAGGTTTGCGCCGGAAGAACTGCCGGAGGCATTGCCATTCCGTGAGACGTTACGGGTTGCATGGCAGAATATTCCTTTTCGATACGCGGCGGGAATTTACATGTTCAACTGGTCTGCAGTGGATATGATCGCGATCACCTTCCCATACTTCCTTTTGTATTGGGTGGCAAAAGGGAATCTGCTGGCGAAGATCAATATCCTTGGCATTGACCTTGCGCTTGAGTCGGCCTTTTTTGGCGTTCTAATGTTTGTGTGTATTCTATGCGTCCCCTTCTGGTTGTGGCTGGCGCGTACACGGAATAAACGGGAAGCTTATATTCTTGGAATGATCTTCTGGATCATTATTCAAAGCCTGATATTTACCATTCCGCAGGGCAATACCACCTACCTGTTGATCCTCGCGGCTTTGGCTGGGGTGGGTGTTTCAGCCGCTTATATATTGCCCGATTCCATTTTGCCGGATGTGATCGAATGGGATGAACTGCGCACACGCCGCCGGCAGGAGGGGGTCTACTACGGCATCCGCACGCTGATCCGCAAGTTGACCGGCGCGCTGATCATTTTCCTGACCCTGCAAATGCTTGGCTGGTCCGGTTATCAAAGCCCGCCGGATGGAGTCATCCAGTTCACCCAGCCTGATTCCGCGTTGACCGCCATTCGCTTGATGGTTTCATTTTTAGGGGTCATTATCCTGGCAGGCACGATCGTGCTGGCATGGTCGTATCCGCTTTCGCGTGAGAAGTATGCGCGCATACAAAAGTTGTTGATACGGCGCAGGGAAAAAGCCGCGAAATAAATATCCGTCATTCAAGGTTCTTCTTCATGACGAAACTTCCCGAAAATTCAACGTAACCAAATTTGCGGTCAATGGCGATCATGGGATGATTCATGGTGTTGTGATCGGTATGAACTGTGGTTACCTTCAACTCATCCCGCGCGTAGCGCAGGGCCAGCACCTTCACTGCCTGCGCCAGTTTTCGCCCGCGGTAGCGCCCGTCCACGCCGGTGTGCAGGTTATAGGCGTGGTCCCCGTAACGGGTAATTGCGCTCAGCGCCGCCCAATCACCGCTGACCGAGTCAATTACGATCATCTGTCCGCCCGGTTTATACCAATCCGTTTGACATACTCTTTTCTGAAAATCGTCAAACGAATCCCAGTTATGTTCGCCGTCATGGCCGGGCGTGTCAAGATCCGTTTTATCATTCAGGGCATACAGCTTGCGCTGGGCTTCCTCCGTGTTCCCCAGTTCCTGCATGGATGTAAATATAAATCCCTCCTGCTTAAGCCTGTCTATGACCGCGTCATAAGGACCGTCATCGAAAGTATCCAGGTTTAATCTCATCTGAATGAGATGCCATTTTTCGCTGAAGCCGCAGTATTCCGAGAATGCCCGGCTGTCTAAATTTGTGTCGGGAAAACTGACTTGCAGTTTTTTTATCTGAGCCTCTCGGGCAGACCGCTCCAAATCCTCATATAAGCGGGTTCCCACACTTTGTCTGCGCTTTTCTGATTTAACGAAAAGATCAACATTCGTTAAATCTGCGCTTCTGCGCTGTGCCCAATAGAATCCAAGCAGTTCTCCTTCTGGACCTTCAGCGACTCTTTGGATGATCTGTTCCCGCCGCTTTTCATAATAGTCAATTAGGTACTGTTCCGATAACGTATTATTTTCGAGGATGGAGTACCACTCCGCGAGTTGACCGAAATCCCGTCCCGGCTCGGCCGGGCGTATTTGTATGTTTTTCATGAAATTCTTTGATCCATTAATGCCGTTGCGTAACCAGAGTTTAGATCACTGCCAGCTCTTCATACTCGCCAAAAGTTTCCTTCATCACGCCTACGATCTCGCCCAGCGTGGCATACGCATGAACACACTCCATAATGTAAGGCATGGTGTTCTCCGTGCCCAAACAGGCGATGCGCAGTCTGTCCAATGTCTGGCCGACGCGTCCGCTGTCGCGCGTCTTGCGGATATTGTTCAGTCGTGAGATCTGGCGGGTGTAGCCGTTCGGGTCCATCTTAAGGATGGGGATGGTGAAAGGCTTGTCTTCAGCATAGGCGTTGACGCCCACGATCTTGCGGATGCCCTTATCGATCTCGCGCTGGTAGCGATAGGCCGCGTCCGCGATCTCACCCTGGAAGAATCCTTTTTCGATGGACGGAATCACGCCGCCCAATTCCTCGATCCTGCGGAAGTAATCGTAAGTCTGTTTTTCTATCCGATTGGTCTGCGCTTCGACGAAGAAACTGCCGCCCAGCGGGTCAACCGTATTGGTCACGCCGGATTCCTCCGCGATGATCTGCTGCGTGCGCAGGGCGATGGTCACGGAATGTTCGGAGGGCAAAGCCAGGGCTTCATCCATGGAGTTGGTGTGCAGGGATTGGGTCCCGCCTAAAACAGCCGCGAGCGCCTGAATTGCAACTCTGACGACATTATTCTCAGGCTGCTGGGCGGTTAATGAAACTCCCGCCGTTTGGGTATGGAAACGCATCAGCCACGAGCGCGGATTCTTCGCCTTGAATGTCTCGCGCATTTCACGCGCCCAAATGCGGCGCGCGGCGCGGTACTTGGCGATCTCTTCGAAGAAATCATTGTGCGCGTTGAAGAAGAACGACAGGCGCGGCGCGAAGTCATCCACATCCATGCCGCGCGCAATGCCCCAGCGGACATATTCCAATCCATCCGCCAGAGTGAACGCCAATTCCTGCGCGGCGGTCGAGCCGGCCTCGCGGATGTGATACCCGCTGATCGAGATCGTGTTCCACTGCGGAACTTTTTGCGCGCCGAATTCCATTGTGTCCACGACCAACCGCATGGAAGGATGCGGCGGGAAGATGAATTCCTTTTGCGCGATGAACTCTTTAAGAATATCGTTCTGTGTCGTGCCGCGTAATTGATCGAGGCGCAGTCCCTGCTTTTCGGCGGCGGCGAGATACATGGCCCAGATGATCGCGGCGGGTGAGTTGATGGTCATGCTCGAAGAGACTTTTTCCAGTGGAATGCCTTCAAGCAAAATTTCCATATCCTTCAAGGATGAGATCGCCACGCCGCATTTGCCGAATTCGCCCAACGCCTCTGGCTGGTCGGTATCGTAGCCCATTAAAGTGGCCAAATCGAAGGCAATGCTCAATCCTGTTTGACCCTGCTCCAGCAAGTATTTGAAGCGCTTGTTGGTTTCCTCCGCAGTGCCGAAGCCCGCGAACATTCTCATCGTCCACAGTTTGCTGCGGTGCAGAGTCGGGTGGACTCCGCGTGTGTAGGGGTATTCGCCCGGCAGGCCGAGGTCGGATGCGTAATCCAGTTCAGCGATGTCCTGCGGGGTGTAGAGTCTGTTTATGGGTTCAGATGAAGTTGTAATGAAATCACGCGGAGCGTTGCGCTCAGGCAGCTGCGCCAGCGCTTTTTGCAAAGATGTCTTATCCCACGTATCAAGCAAGCCTTGTAATTCATCGAGCATTTTTTTATCGTACATGGCACTCTCCTTTGGTGAGGTGTACGAATTATACATGAGGGGTTGTCTGGTATACTACGAAAAATTATGTAAGGGCGACCCGCCCGGTGAAATCAAGTCTGTTTGAAAATCATGAAGGGTCGCCCCTGCGAATACAACTGCAGGATTCCTATGCCCCGTTTCGAAATTGATGTAGACCCATGTGACCACATTACCGCGGACGCCATTGGCGCTCCGGGACAGCGTGTTTTTTATCTTCAAGCCTATCAGGATGAACGTACGATCACCGTGTTGATCGAAAAGGCGCAATTACAATCGCTTGCCATCGGTATCGAACAATTCCTTTCACAGATCAGCCAGCAAAATCCCAATCTTGAAGAAGCCTCCGGAGATTTCTCCGAGGAACATATGCGCATCCACCCGCCGGTTGATCCGCTCTTCCGCGCCGGCGAGATCGGACTTGCCTACGATAAAGACCGTGACCGTGTGGTGGTCTTCACCAAGGAATTACTGACCGAAGAAGAAGATCCTGACTCCGCCGCGCAGATCCGTTTTTGGGCAAGCCGAGGCCAGGTCCGCAAAATGGCGCGCTGGGGCGCAGATGTCGCCGGCCGCGGACGACCTGTTTGTGTGCAGTGTGGTCAGCCGATGGAAGCGGATGGACATTTTTGCCCCAAGAAGAACGGGCACCTGGCTTAATAAGTCAAAGGTCGAAAGTCGAAGGTCTGACTTTTGACTTTTCCCTTTCGACTCACTATGAACTCTCCCGCTCACGACACAATTAAATCAGCACTTGCTTTAGGTACATATGATCTGAAAGGCCAGTTCATGCTCGGCAGTAATTACACATTCCTTGTGGATGTTGAGTATGAGGGCGAAACCTATCAGGCCGTTTACAAGCCTTGCAAGGGCGAACAGCCGCTTTGGGATTTCCCCGAAAATACACTCGCGCAGCGCGAGGTCGCGGCTTACCTGTTAAGCGAGCAGCTCGGTCTTCATATTGTTCCGGTCACAATTATGCGCGAGGATGGTCCGCATGGGCGCGGCTCGCTGCAACAATACATTAATTACGATATCGAATATCATTACTTTAATTTCACTGTGGAAGATAAAAACCTGCTTAAGCCTGTCATGCTTTTTGACATACTTATCAACAATGCAGACCGTAAAGGCAGCCATGTCTTTTTTGAGAATGAAACCCACAAACTGTACGCTATTGATCACGGTGTTTGTTTCCACGAAGAAAATAAATTGCGGACAGTAATATGGGATTTTGCCGGGCAGGCGATCCCCGATGAATTGCTTGCGCCTCTTTCCCAAGCCGACGGCTGGTCGGCCCTCTTTGCAAATTATCTCAGTCTGACTGAAGTGGTCGCCCTGCAGAACCGCGCGCACAGATTGCTAACATCGCGCATCTTTCCACAAGCCCCGCGTGACCGCCGCGCTTTCCCATATCCACCACTGTAAGGGCGGATCGCGATCCGCCCCAACATAAAACGGAGAACTCATGCACTACAAACTCGCACTCATTGGTTTCGGTAATGTTGCCCGTTCGCTCGCCCGATTATTGATCCGCAAACAGGATTTGCTCAAGAGTCAACACGATGTCACATTCTCATTCACGGGCATCGCCACGGGCAGTCATGGCTTTGCTGTAAATCCCGATGGACTTGATATTCAGAAAGCATTGGGTCTCGTAGAGGGTGGACAATCCATCTCATCCCTTTCATCCATGGACGTGAAGGATTCTTTGGCCGTGATCAATAACTCACAAGCCAACGTTATGTTCGAGAATTCTCCGGTTAACACGCAAACAGGCCAGCCTGCTTTGGATCACATCCGCCGGGCATTTGATTTGAACATGCACGCCATCACCGCCAACAAAGGACCCGTGGTTCACGGTTATCGTGAGTTGACTGCGCTCGCCAGATCCAAGGGCAAACGCTTTGGCTTTGAATCGACGGTTCTGGGCGGCGCGCCTGTTTTCTCTGTCTTCCGCGAGGCTTTTCCTCTTGCTGAACTGATTTCGATCAAAGGCATTTTCAACGCCACCACCAATGTCATCCTCACTCTTATGGAAAATGGCGAAGCGTATGAGGATGCGGTCAAGTACGCGCAATCCATCGGCCTGGCAGAGACCGATCCCACCAACGATGTGGACGGCTGGGATGCGGCGATCAAGGTCGCGGCGCTGGTCACTGTGTTGATGGATACGCCCATGACCCCGCAGCAGGTGAATCCCACGGGCATTCGCGGCATCACCCCGCAAATGATCGCCAAAGCCAAAGCGGAAGGCAAACGCTATAAATTGGTCTGCTCCGCTGAAAAGATTGGCGATAAAGTGACTGCCAGCGTTTCTCCTCAATTGGTCGACTCAACTTCTCCCTTATACGGCATGATGAATTCCAGCACAGGTATCACCTTTAGAACGGATGTGATTCTTGATTACTCGATCACGCTTTCAGAAAAGCCCGGCATGAAGGGCGGCCCCGTTGAAACGGCTTATGGTCTCTTTGCGGATTTTGTGAGCACGCGGTGAAATAAAAACTATCTCGTCATTGCGAGCGATAATAAAAACAGAACATAAATTCTGTTATACTTTGAGCGGCTAATCGAGCCGCTCATTTTTTTATTCCGAGAATCCTATGGCAAAAACAAAAACTCATACCCGGTATGTCTGTCAGCAATGCGGCCGCGTGTCCGCTTCCTATATGGGCAAGTGTCCGCAGTGTTCTTCGTTCAACAGCATGGTGGAAGAAGTCATCCATGAAGAACCCGTCAACAAAGGACCGTCAAATGTGCGCGGGCTGAGCGGCCGTTCGGTTCCGCGCCCCATTTCCGAGGTCGGGGGAGATGCGGAAGATCGCGTTCACCTGCCGATCGGCGAGTTTTCGCGCGTGCTCGGCGGGGGGATCGTACTCGGTTCCATTGTCTTGATCGGCGGGGACCCGGGCATTGGCAAATCCACGCTGATGCTGCAAATGGCGATGGAGATGGCGAACTCACAGCGTGTGCTGTATGTTTCCGGCGAAGAGTCTGAACGGCAGATCAAAATGCGCGCGGTGCGTTTGTTGAATGGCAAGAAGGAATTACCGAAAAATCTTTTACTGGTGACGGAAACGAATCTTGAAGTGATCCTGAACCACGTCAGCGAACTCAAACCTGATCTGCTGATCGTTGACTCGATCCAGACGGTTTATTTATCCGAATTGGATTCGTCGGCCGGCTCGGTTTCGCAGGTGCGCGAGTGCGCGTCACATTTGCGCGAGTTGGCGAAATCCTCGGGCGTATCTGTGTTCCTAATCGGGCATGTGACCAAGGAAGGCAATATTGCCGGCCCGCGTGTGCTGGAGCATATCGTGGATACGGTCTTGTATTTGGAAGGCGACAGGTTCCAGGCCTATCGTTTATTACGCTCGGTAAAGAATCGTTTTGGCGCGACCGCAGAAGTGGGCGTGTTTGAAATGCGCGAAGGCGGACTGGTGGAAGTAACCAATCCATCCGAAGCATTCCTTGCGGAGCGGCTGGTCAATGCGGCTGGCTCGACCATTGCAGTAACAATGGAAGGCACAAGGCCGATACTGGTTGAAATTCAGGGGCTGACTTCTCCAACCCAATTCGGGAATGCCCGCCGTACCCCCAATGGGATTGACTTTAATCGTTTGCTGTTGATCTCGGCGGTCTTGACCCGCCGTGTTGGATTAAAACTTTCGGAGCAGGATGTCTTTGTCAACGTGGTTGGCGGCATTCAAATTGACGAACCCGCAGCTGACCTTGCGATTGCGGCAGCGATCGCATCTTCCTGGAAGGATGTGCCTGTCCGTGCCGAAGCGGTACTCATCGGCGAGATCGGGCTGGCTGGTGAACTGCGTATGCCGGGTCAGATGGTGGCGCGTTTACGTGAGGCGCAGAAACTGGGTTTCAAAGTTGCGATCGTGCCGAAAGCCATCCGCCAGGGCGAGGCATATCCCAAAGGAATCGAGATCATCGAAGTCAGGTCACTGGATCAGGCATTACACGCGGCATTGAAATTGCCTGAACCTGTTCGAGTAAAAAAGCCTGAATAGCCTGCAACCATATCCACCTTCAGAGCGTATATTTGCCAGAAGGAGATTTCTTATTATGAACACCAAACTTATTTCAGCATTTCTTGCATTGGCATTAGCCAGTATGGCTTGTGGATTTGAATTGCCCAAAGCCCCCGCTCCCGAGCCTGAAGTTACCGAAAATATGTCTGTGCCAGCTCCCGATAGCGATCAGGTGAATCTTAAACTCGCGTTCGGCGCTGGTGAGCTTACCCTGGCTCCCGGTTCAAGTCAACTTGTGGATGGCACGGCAACCTATAATTATTCCGCGTTCAAGCCTGTTATCAAAACAGACGGAAGTAATGTTCAAGTCGGGATGAGCGAAGTGAATTTCAACGTATTCCCATCGTTTAAGGATCTCAAGAATATATGGGATCTTAAACTGGGCACTACCCCCATGGATTTGAGCATTGAAGCCGGCGCATACGAAGGGGTTTTTGAACTCGGCGGATTGGCACTCAACAACCTGTCCATCAAAGACGGCGCGGCGGATGTTGAACTCTCTTTTTCGCAACCCAATTTGGCTGAGATGTCCATCTTTGAATATGGGACGGGTGCATCCAACGTGAAGATGAGCGGCCTTGCGAATGCCAATTTCTCCCTGATGGATTTCTCATCCGGCGCAGGTGATTACACACTGGATTTTTCCGGTGAGCTTCAACGGGATGCCTCGATCACCATTTCAAGCGGATTGAGCAATATGATCATCGTCGTGCCGGAAGGTGTGAACGCCATTGTCACAGTGGACAGCGGAGCCTCGAACGTCAATGCCGGTTCGGGCTGGGAGCAGAATGGGAAGATATACAAACAAGCAGGAGAAGGCCCGATGCTGACGTTTGTGATCAACATCGGCGCTGGCAATGTGACGCTGACCAAATAGAAGTTTTATGAAAAGTCCCGCATCGAAAACCGATGCGGGACTTTTTTGAACCAGCAATAGGCAAGGATATGTTTGAGCCAGAAGCCCGAATCAGTTGCGCATGATGCGCTTTCATCGTATTTTGGCCTTTAGAATTCGGAGCAAAAGGTCATAATTTATCCATGACCTCCATCACTTGCATTGTAATGAATTGCACAATAAAATCGTTATAGTCGGTAAAGTTTACCTGTTTTAAGAGAGGTTAGTATGCAAATTACACGTCAAGCAGATTATGCTGTTCGAGCGGTGCTTCATCTGGCCCGCAATGTGGACCAGCGCACAGCTACAAGTATGATCGCGGAGGAACAACACATTCCGCCGTCCTTCCTTGCCAAGATCGTTTCTCAATTGTCCATTGCCGGGTTGTTACATACTTCCCGCGGCGCGCGTGGCGGCGTCACTCTTGCCCGCGCGGCAAAAGATATTACCTTGCTTGAAGTGGTCGAGGCGATAGATGGTCCGATCCAACTTAATGAGTGCGTTGGCGACAACGGCACCTGTTCCTTTGATGATGATTGTCCATTGCGCCCGATCTGGTGTGAAGCTCAGGAGGAATTGGTCGGCCGCTTGAAAGGCACGAACTTTGCAGATATGATATTAAAGGGACAGGCCTCTTTATCATAATCTTAATGAATTCAATGAAGCCTCTCGGCTATAATAGTCGGGAGGCTTTTTTGTTACTCACCCGATCGCTTATCTCCTGATGGGCATCGTGCAGTTGAGTCCTTATTGCAGAGTTAAAAAAATTCCTCATGATAACTCACTTAATTCATAAGGAGCGTATTCGATGTCCACATCTCGCGTAGTTCGCGCACCGCGCGGTACACAATTGACCTGCAAGAATTGGCTGTCTGAAGCCGCGTATCGAATGATCCAGAATAATCTTGATCCTGAAGTGGCAGAGAAGCCCGAAGACCTGGTTGTTTATGGCGGACGCGGAAAAGCTGCGCGCAACTGGGAATCATTTGACGCCATCCTTGAATCGCTTAAGAATCTTGAAGAAGACGAGACCTTGCTTGTGCAATCAGGCAAGCCAGTCATTGTCTTCAAGAGCCATAAGGATGCGCCAAAAGTATTGATCGCGAATTCGAACATCGTGCCGCATTGGGCGACCTGGGAGAAATTCGACGAGCTCGATAAAAAGGGACTCATCATGTACGGCCAGATGACAGCCGGCTCGTGGATCTACATCGGCACACAGGGGATTTTGCAGGGAACTTACGAGACCTTTGGCGCGCTTGCAAAACTCAAAGGCTGGGATTCGCTGAAAGGCAAATTTGTTTTAACTGCCGGCCTTGGTGGAATGGGCGGCGCACAGCCTTTGTCCATTACCATGAACGAAGGTGTGGGACTGGTCGTTGAAGTTGACCCCGAGCGAGCCGAACGCCGCCGCGCGATCGGATATATTGACATGGTCGTGGATAATCTCGAAGAAGCGATGACCCTCGTGGAAGAATTCAAGGAAAAGCAAATTCCAAAATCCATTGGCCTTATTGGGAATGCCGCAGATGTATACAGCGAACTCTTTGCGCGCGGTGTGATTCCGGACGTGGTCACAGACCAAACCTCTGCACATGAAGCGTTATTTTACGTGCCGTCTGGATTAAGTATCACGGCCGCCAATCAACTGCGCGAGTCGGACCCTGAAAAATATAAGAAAATGGCCATGGATTCCATGTCTACACACGTAAAAGCCATGCTGAATTTCCAACGCGCGGGCGCGGAAGTTTTTGATTACGGTAATAATTTGCGTCAGCAGGCTTTCAATCATGGCGTGAGCGACGCCTTTGAATTCCCCGGTTTCGTGCCTGCCTATATCCGTCCGCTGTTCTGCGAAGGCAAGGGACCGTTCCGCTGGGTGGCGCTTTCAGGCGACCCGGAAGATATTTACACCACAGATAAGGCAATTATGGAGTTATTCCCTGACGATGCACATTTGCATCGCTGGATGAAAATGGCGCGCGAGAAAGTTCCGTTCCAGGGATTGCCCTCTCGTATCTGCTGGCTGGGATATGGCGAACGCGCCAAGGCTGGATTGATGTTCAATGAATTGGTCGCAAGCGGAAAAGTTAAAGCCCCCATTGTCATCGGGCGCGATCATCTAGACTCGGGTTCCGTTGCATCGCCGAACCGTGAAACTGAAGCGATGAAAGACGGCTCGGATGCCATTTCAGACTGGGCGATACTCAACGCGCTGATCAACGCTGTCGGCGGCGCCACCTGGGTCTCGTTCCATCACGGCGGCGGCGTGGGGATGGGGTATAGTCAGCACGCAGGACAGGTGATTGTGGCGGATGGCACCCCGGAAGCAGCCCGCAGACTGGAAAGAGTCCTTACAACAGATCCTGGCATGGGCGTGGCGCGACATGCGGATGCCGGATATCAAATCGCCATTGACGCCGCAAAACGCCACGGGTTGAAAATGCCAATGCTAAAGGAATCCACCAATTGAAAAAATTTTTATTTTATTTCTATGTTTATTTTTAACAGCATCCAGCCCCTGGCAGGCGGCCTCTCCGTCGTCTCCTGCGGTAGTTGCTGTTTTGCCGCCTGCCCAAACAGCGACGCCTGTTCCTGCCTACACCAATACACCGATTCCCGCCACGGAAATCATTCCTCCAACGATAACACCCACGCCCGCGCCAAAGATCGAACGTGTGATCATCCTTAGTTTTGATGGCATGCGAACAGACGCGATCGCGGCTGCGCCAATGAATAATCTGCTTGAGTTGATGAATTCCAGCGCGTACAACCTGACGACCGCCATCACGATCGCATATCCTTCAACACTGCCCAGCCATGCTGCGATGCTTTCAGGGTTGTGTACAGCGAAGAATGGTATCTTCTATAACCGGTATTTTAAATATATGGGATATTCCCAGGGTGTGGATATTTTTGATCTTGCACACGCGGCTGGAATGAGAACGGTGATGATCGTGGGCAAGGATAAATTAAGAGAACTTGCCGAACCTGAAACAACAGATGTTTTTGAAATTCGGCATGATGAAGCTACTGTCGGCGCCGCGGCAGTTGAGCAGATTGCCCAGGGATTTGGGTTGATGTTCGTGCATTTCCCGTCTGCAGACCAGGTCGGACACAAATATGACTGGATGGGTGGATCGTATTTGATTATGCTTCGGAACGGGGACGAAGCTTTGGGAAAGATAGTAGCGGCGCTCGATGAAAGTGGTTTGCGCGAATCCACTATGATCATCGTCACTGCTGACCATGGTGGGCACGACAACAATCATGACGGCACCAAGATTGAAGATTTCCGCATCCCGTGGATCGTATCTGGACCGGAGATCGTTCCTGGCGAGATCACCGCGCGGATCCATATAATGGACACGGCCGCCACGGTAGCTTACGGATTAGGATTTCCGCAGCAAGACGATTGGGATGGCATTCCTGTATATGAAGCCTTTGGGCTGCCCAGGTTGGAAATCCATCCTGAAAGTGTGCAATGGCCCTGTCATGAGTGGAATTGAAAATCAGCAAAATGATTTTGAGTATCTGGCCTAATAATTTTTAGTAAAAATCCGAATGAAAATCTGCAAGGTGGTATTTTTTTGCCTGCTATTGGCAGGCTGCGCCCAGGCCCCCAACCTTTGGGGCGCCGCGCCTGCCGCGATTCCTGCGGCATCGTCGGCTCCGCGGCCGACTCAAACAGCGCCCTTCACCCCGTCCCCGACAGTCTTCGTTCTTCCACCATCCTCCACCGCCCCGTTCGCTGCGACGATTGAGCCCACGCCGACAATCACACCGTTGCCGGTTGGAATTGAACGCGCTCTCATTATCAGCTACGATGGTATGCGCCCTGACGCAATCGCCGCCGCGCCCATGAACAACCTTCTGGAGTTAATCAAGACCAGCGCGTATACATTGACCAGCGCGATCACGATTGCTTATCCCTCCACGTTGCCCAGTCATGCGGCAATGCTTTCAGGCTTGTGCATGGCGAAAAATGGCGTAGTCTATGACAAGTATTTTATGTATATGGGATATTCCAAAGGCGTGGATATTTTTGATCTGGCACACGCGGCCGGCATGCGGACTGTTATGGTGGTCAGCAAGGACAAATTGAGACAGCTGGCGGAGCCTGAAACAACCGATGTTTTCGAAGTCCGTTATGGTGAACCCGCTGTCGCCAGAGAGGCGGTTGCGCAGATCGACAGGGGATTTGGATTAATGTTCGTTCACTTTGCGGGCGCTGACCTGCGCGGACATAAATATGCCTGGATGTCTGACCCGCAATTCAAAGTCCTGCGCGAGGGCGATGAAGCCCTTGGGCAAATATTATCCGCGCTTGATGAGAACGGCTTGCGTGACAGCACGCTGATCATCGTCACCGCCGACCACGGCGGTCATGACAAAAACCATGTCGGCACCGTCCTTGAAGACTATCGTATTCCCTGGATCGCGTCCGGGCCGGAGATCGTTCCCGGTGAAATCACTGCGCTATTGCATACCATGGATACAGCCGCCACAGTGGCTTACGGATTAGGCTTTCCCCAACAAGCTGATTGGGATGGCATTCCTGTTTACGAAGCTTTCGGAGAACCAAGACTTAAAATCCATCCGGAAAGCGTTCAATGGCCCTGCCATCAATGGAATGACCATTGACCCGGGGTAAATTCTTTTTTGGAGAAACACCCTGAAACCTGTTTTTCGTAACTGGCTTTTGACTCTCTTTATTGTTTTTTTGCAGTCGTGCGGGTCATTCGCTTCACCTACGCCGCCGACAGTTGCTCCGCCCCTCGTTGTGACTCTTGTCCCAAGCGGTACGCCGCCGCCCGCCACCGAGACCCCTTCTCCCACATTAACATTCACGCCCACCCCGGCGATCTCGCGTGTGTTGATCGTCAGCTTTGACGGATTACGTCCAGATGCGATTGCTCAAGCCAACATGGTCAATGTGATGGCGCTCATGCAAAGCGGAGCGTATACCCTTAATGCACAGACCATCATGCCCAGTTCCACCCTGCCCGCTCATGCCTCTATGCTGACAGGGATGTGCCCCGCGAAACATATTGTGCGCTGGAATGAATATGTGCCTCAAAATGGGTATGCGCGCGGCACCGATGTTTTTGATCTGGTGCATGGAGCAGGACTTCAAACCGCGATGGTGGTCGGCAAGGAAAAACTGCGTCAGGTCACCGAGCCGCCCAGCACGGACTTTTTTGCCTTCGTGGATGAGACCGACAAGATCGACGATTTCACCAGTATTGAAAGGCTTGCCCTGGAGCAGATCAAGGTCGGTTTCAATCTCATGCTTGTGCATTTCCCAAACGGTGATCTGGCGGGGCATGAAGAAGGCTGGATGTCGCGCGAACAATTGAAGGCTTATACAAAAGATGATAAGACATTTGGCGTGCTGCTTGATGCATTAAAAGACCGCGGCATGTATGAAGATACGATCATCATTGTCACCTCAGATCATGGCGGGCACGACTCATCTCATGGAACCGATGCCCCCGAAGATATGACCATCCCGTGGATCATCAGCGGACCGCGTGTGTACCCAGGTCAATTGGGTACGCAAGTCCATACCATGGATACCGCTGCCACCGCCGCCTTCGTGCTGGGATTGCCCCTGCCGGCGGAGTGGGATGGTGTGCCCGTATTCGAAGCCTTCGGTTTGCCTATTCCTCCATTTAGGACATTTGGATGTTAAGGTTTTGATGATTTCACAAAAGCCATGATGATCCTGTCTGCGCTTCTTATTGGCCGGGAAAACCAGTACTATAATTAATCTCAATTTCTTTATCACTAACTTTGGAGTTTTAAAATGAGCGACCGTAAACGTCGAATTTATGGATTTATGATCGGTCTAGTCTTCGGCATACCCTTCGCGATCACTTCGGAATACATCAATTCGTGGATGCTGCCCGGGGTGCCGCTGTTTGAGCTGCCACTGGGACGTGTGACTACCATCGTACTGACCATGACCGCCATGAGCCTTCTGGGAATGCTCGTGGCATGGGATGAAGAATCTTTCTGGGGTTTGCTGGGTGGGTCCCTTTTCATTGTCACCCTGAGTTCCATACAGGCTTATCTTAATTCAGGCGTGTCAGAAGGTGTGACCTCGTTCTTTCTATTTTTGTTCACCTTCCTGCCGCGCCTGATCATTTACCTGCCGCTGACTTTGTTTTTGCGCTGGGTGTTGAATAATTTCGATCGGGCAGCATCCATCTCGAGCGGCAGAGCGGGGCGTCCCTTCCTCGCGTTGTTGATCCTGATTGTGCTGGCTGTCATCGGCGGCAGGTTTTCGATGCTTGCTCCGGAGGCTCGTCTGGCATTACAGGATGGGAATAGCCTGCTGCTGGAAGGAATATCCGCCGTTGAAAATGGGACAGACCTGCCCGCACCGCTCATTGACGTGGACGGTTTTTCCACCTATGCAAAAGGTCCCTACACTCTTGAATGGAGCAGTGACGTGGACAGCCTGCCTGTGACAAGGCCGTTGTCCGAGTTCGGTGTGACCGAGTCGTTGATCATTTTTCGGTTTGAGAATACGTATCAGTTCGGATGCGCATACACTCCCCCCAGCCGTGTTCCAAAATGCGTCAATATTACACGGGTAAGATAAAAAAAACGGAAGTCTCTGAGACTTCCATTTTTTTTATGGCACAGGAGCATTGGTCGGTTGTGGGGTGTCGACTGCTGTTTCAGTGGGCGATGGGGTTTCGGTTGGCCTCAATGTGGGGGATGGCGTGATGGTAGGCGTATCTGATGGCGTTGGAGTTTGGGATGGCGTGGGGGTGGCTGTCAGGGTAACGGCCGGCAGATCGATCGGGCCGACCAGTCCCAAGCCGAGCAATTCACGAAAGATCCATCCGCCTTCGTATTGCTGGTGGGATGGGACTTCCTGATCGGGGGCGATCAGAAGCCATGTTTCATTTTCGTTCACTGCGCGGAAGGACAGGCATTCTCTCAGCCGCAGGGGTTCTCCAAGGACCGCGTACGTTGTGCCAGGCCCTGAGCGTACATTAATGGCGTAGGCATACAGCGAATTGACACAATAGGTCAGGGTATCAAAAGGCAGTTTTGTGGCGGAGGGTGTGAAGGATGGTTTTATTTCGGTGGTTGTAATTGCCACTGTTATGGAGGGCGTGCTGGTAGCGCTCGCGGTTGGTGTGAAAATAGATGTGGATGTGAGAGTGGAAATGGACATGTTGGTTGTGGAAATATCGGTTGGCGTTGCAGACGGGGTGGGGGTGGAAGGTGGTGTTACAGGTTTGGGGAAAAAGATTAACGCAGCGATAAGAAGAACTATGAGTGCGAGGATCGAAGGAAGGACATATTTGCGAAATTTGGACGGCAGGATGGCGGTTGCTCTTTCAAAGGGAGTAACAACAGGCGGCTTTCCTGTATACCCCAGTGCGGACAAAAGATTTTTAAAGTTATCAGCGTATTCCCCACTTAAGAAATTAACATAGTTGATCGTGTTCAGCGCGAAGGGCACATTGCAAGCCTCTAACATAAGAGGGATGATCTTCTTGTGCAGAGTTAATGCCTGGGTATATTCCTTCTGCACCCATTCAGATTCAGTGGAGTTGGGCGTGAGTACGATAATAAAGAATTGACTCGCCTCAATGGCGGCGGGCAGGCTGCGGACCCAATCGTCGCCGCCGCGCAGGTCGGTGATATCCCACCAGACATCGTAGCCCGCCTTCTCAATATCCCCGGCGAGTTTGCGGACAAATTCCATATCCTTGCGTGAATAGCTGATGAAAACTTTTTGCATGGCGTCCCAATGGATAGTATCTTACATCCAAACGCGGGTTTTGTGGGAAATTTAGTGATAGTTCAAAGTTTGGCTATTACTTCGCGAGGTATAATCCAAAAAAAAAAGTCAAAAAAAAACCGATTCAAAATATAACTTTTAAAGCTGGCGGAGAAACATGTAAGAAGAAACGACAAAGACTTGGGAATATAAACCTTTTTCGTTCAAGAACGAAAAGATCATCAAGAATTGTTTGAACGCAAATTTGGAATGACAACGCTCGGGGCCTTTTGTGCCATCTGAGTTCAGCGGGTCAAGATTTCAAGGGACCATTGATACCTTGCAGATTGAGCCAAGATGGGACGCCTGTAATCATTGAATATAAAGGAAGTGGAAATGGATCATTTCAAGATGTTTGTTTTATTTGGACTGGTTGGTAGATCATAAAGGCGATTTTGCCCTTTCCCCACGGGACAGTGGGGAAATTCAGTGGCATTGATGCTGGGCATATCCGAGATTGATTTAGAAGTTTTGAAGATGAATGTTCTTTTAATCGCAGTGGGGCCGCAAGTTATGGCCTATTTTAAGTCGGGGAGACTTGCTAGTTTTAGATAAATATTCTCTTTGTGGATGTGGGAAATGAAATGACCGCAAAAGAAATCCGCGCCCTGAGTGAATCGGTAAACCTGAATGCATTGCTGGCTTATCGGCTGGCGGTGGGAAAGCGAAACCTCTTTTGAAGATAGCAGGAAAATCTTCTCAATGATGATAGTGATATCAAGAAAAGCCCAACCTGAACGATTAACATGCCTGTTGGAAGACGGGACGGTACGAGATCAGCAGGCGAAGTGGCTTTGATATTCCATGTGGGTTGGACATCCTAAGACGAGATTTTCAAATTGACATTGACTGGTGCCAGAAACAAACCTCCATCTGTCTGATTGGACACCGTTAATTATTTGATCGAGCAATCTTATCTGCTTTGCGAGATTTAGCCTATCAGACACACTTTCAGGAAACCAAGTGACAGTCACCTCGCGAGCGGGACTGTCACTTTTTCGTTTAATTCTCTAATACTTCTCTTATCTCATTTGGCTTGACCAATACTTAACTCGCGTATATAGTTTAGTCTGCTTAACTAAAAAGAAGGCTTAACTATGACCGACAAACTCCAGTTTTCCCAAACCCTGCGTGCCTGGATGGACGCCTTTATGCACCGCTCCATGAGCGGATGGAATCACTTTGCCAAAAGCACGGGGCTTTCCATGCCGCAATTCAGCATCCTGATGCAGCTGCATCACAAAGGCCCGTGCGGCATGTCTGAGGTCAGCGAACGGTTTGATATTTCCGCGGCTGCCGCCAGTCAACTGGTGGATAAGCTCGTGCAGTCGGGTCACCTCGAACGGGCCGAAGATCCCAGTGATCGCCGCGCCAAACTGTTGACCTTGAGCATCAAAGGTTCGGAACTCATCCAGCAGGGCATCGAAGAACGTTATCGCTGGATGGATGATCTGGCAGATACCTTGAGCGCCGAAGATCAAAAGAAGGTCAGCGAAGCGTTGACCCTGTTAACGAAAGCCGCCAAGGAAATGGAAATCGTAAATCCAAAATCGTAAGTCGAAAAAGGAACCATATGCAAGCAACCGCAACCCAAAATCCACCCCGCGCAAAGCGCCAAAAAACATCCTTTAAAGGTATTGGCCGCGCCGTCAAATACCTGACCCATTACAAGAGCCAGGCTATTTTGCCGTATATCTTTCTCGTGATCGCCACGCTCTCACAATTGGCTGTGCCGCGTATGATCCGTAATGTGATCGATGCGGTCACCAGCGGATTCCTCGCCGACCAGGTCTTGCAGGCGTTGGATAAGATCCCCGCTGCATTTGTCAGCACGGTGCTGCCGAAGATTCTCGAAGCCCTAAAGTATGATCCTGCTTTAACGCTGGACCAGCTCAAGGTCACGCTTGAAGCGGATTTGGGAAACGCACCCCGCGCCCTGATCACTGCTCTTGTCGCGATCGTCGGATTCGCCCTTCTGCGCGGACTGTTCTCCTTCCTGCAAGCGTATTGGGCGGAGAAGAATTCGCAGTCGGTCGCGTATGATCTGCGCAACGACCTGTATGCCAAGATCCAGAATTTGTCGTTCGCGTATCACGATAAGAATCAAACGGGTCAGTTGATGATCCGCGCGACGGATGATGTTGAGAAGGTGCGCTTGTTCATTGGGCAGGGTTTGCTGCAACTTGTTGGCGCAGTGATCTTGTTGTCGGGCACGGTCATCATTCTGTTCTCGTCGAATGTTTCATTGGCGTGGACTGCCATGCCGATCCTGCCAATTGCGATCGTTCTGTTCGGTGTGTTTGCCGGACTCAGCCAACCCTTGTTCGCGAAAGTGCAGATAAAACTTTCAACCCTGAACACGGTCTTGCAGGAAAACCTCGCGGGCGTAAAAGTGATCAAGGCTTTCACGCGCGAGAAGGAACAGCAGACCAAGTTCCGCACTGCCGCAGATGACACGATGAATCAAGCCATCGCGGTTAATCGTTTGTTCACGTTCCTGTTCCCGCTGGTTTTCTTAATTGCCAACCTCGGACAGGCCGCGATCCTTTATGTGGGCGGCAAGCAAATTATCCTCGGCACATTGAGCATCGGCGCATGGCAGGAATTCTCTCTTTACTTGATGTACCTGTTCTTCCCCATCATGATGTTCGGTATGATCGTCACGCAAATGGGACAGGCCGCCGCGTCCGCTGACCGCATCTTTGAAATTCTGGATGCCAAGAGTGACATCGTCGACAAGCCCAATGCATCGAAACTGCCCGCCGTGAAAGGTGATGTGAAATTCGAGAACGTCACCTTCCGCTATGTCGGCGGCGGTGACCCCGTTCTTAAGAATGTTTCATTTGAAGTTAAATCGGGTGAGACGGTCGCATTGCTCGGCGCGACAGGCTCTGGCAAGACCAGCATCATCAACTTATTGCCGCGCTTCTATGACCCAACCGAAGGCGGGATCACCATTGACGGTCATGACCTGCGCGATGTCACGCTCGACTCGCTTCGTTCGCAGATCGGCATCGTGCTTCAAGAGACAACTCTGTTCAGCGGTACGATCAGCGAGAACATCGCATTTGGTAAACCCGAAGCCACGCACGAAGAAATAGAAGCCGCCGCAAAAGCCGCAGCCGCACATGATTTCATCATGTCCTTCCCCGATGGATACAACACACACGTCGGTGAACGCGGAACAACTCTCAGCGGCGGACAAAAACAACGCGTTGCCATCGCTCGCGCGCTATTACTCGACCCGCGCATTCTGATCCTCGACGACTCAACCTCCAGTGTGGATGTCGCCACCGAGTCGCATATTCAGGAAGCGCTTGAAACTCTTATGAAAGGCCGCACATCCTTCGTCATCGCACAGCGCATCAGCACCGTGATGAACGCCGATAAAATTCTTGTGCTGGAAAAAGGTGAAGTTGTGGCACAAGGCAAACACGCTCAACTCATGGAAGAAGAACCGATCTATGCTGAAATTTATAACTCACAAATCCTTTCGCATCAAAATGATGCGGTAGCGGAGGTGGCATTATGATGCACGGCCGCGCTGGTGGTTTTCTCAATCAAGAAACAATGAAGCCGCGTAACCTGAGCGAAACGCTCGGTCGCCTCGGTAGATATTTCGGCCAATTCTGGTACATGATCGTTTTGGCGGTGGTCTTCGTTGTCATCTCCACCTGGACTCAAGTGACCTCTCCGGAATTAATGGGACAGGCCACGGATTGTTTCCTCGTACCCGCTGGAAGCAGTGCCTTCGCTCAACTCGCCCCGCCAACTGCTTCAGACCAAAAAGCAGTTTCCTCCTGTTGGCTTGGGACAACCGAAGACCCATCCACGTTATCGTATTCGAAGCAGATCGTCTACAAAGCCTATCATCTCGGCGGATACACCACTCCCGATCTTGCAACGGCCACGAATGAAGAACGCATCACAGGCATGTTCCGCCTGATCCTGATCGTGATTGCATTGTATGTAATTGGCGCGGTCCTGACTGGTATGACCTTCTTCGCCATGGCATGGACTGGGCAGCACGTTCTGCGCTCCCTGCGCGTGGAAGTGTTCGAGAAGCTACACACACTCTCGCTTAGTTACTACTCCGAGCATGAAGCTGGTGACCTGATGAGCCGTATCACGAATGATACATCCGCGATTGAACAGGCATTTTCATTTGCGCTCGTCAACGTATTCAGCGGAATTCTCCTGTTGGTATGGGTGGCCTATAACATGATCACCGCCAGCCTGCCGTTCGCTTTGCTTTCATTGGCTGTCTCGCCGTTGATGTTCATCGCCACGATCTGGTTCTCAGGGCAGGCGCGTAAAGCCTTCCGCAAGAGCCGCGAAGAGATCGGCAATGTCAACGCTGAATTACAAGAAACCATTTCCTCAGTCCGCGAAGTGCAAGCCTTCAACCGCGCAGATGAAAACATTGAGCAGTTCAAGGAAGTCAACGCTGCCAATCGTGATGCGAATGTCCGCGCTGTGGCTTACACCTCTGCGCTTGCCCCAACACTGGAAGCTTTTTCCTATATCGGCCTAGCCATCGTCACCGGCGTCGGCGGCTGGTACTTGCTGACAGGTGACCTGCTTTTCGGCACGACCGTCACACTTGGTTTGGTCATTACCTTCCTCGCTTATGTGCAGCGCTTCAACCAGCCCATTCAACAGATCGCCGTGTTATGGACGAACATCCAAAACGCGATCGCAGGCGCGGAACGTATCTTTACAATTCTCGACGAAAAGCCTGCCGTGGTTGATAAGCCCGGTGCAAAGGCGATGCCTGAGATCAAAGGCAAAGTTGAGTTCATCGAAGTCAGCCATGAATATGAAGACGGCGTGCCTGTGTTGAAGGAAGTTTCTTTCTCCGCAGAACCTGGGCAAACCATCGCCATCGTCGGCCCAACGGGTGCGGGCAAGACCACCATCATCAACTTACTACCGCGCTTCTACGATGTAACGCACGGCTCGGTCAAGATAGACGGCGTGGATGTGCGCGATGTCACCGCCGAATCGATCCGCAAGCAAGTGGGCATTGTGCTTCAGGATACATTCCTGTTCAGCGCCTCCGTCATGGACAACATCCGCTTTGGCCGCCCCGACGCAACCGACGAAGAAGTCTTCGCCGCTGCAAAACTTGCCAACGCTGATTCGTTCATCGAACGCCTGCCTGAAAAATATCAGACAGTACTCGGCGAGCGCGGCTCGGGTCTTTCTCAGGGACAGAGGCAGCTGCTTTCGATCGCGCGCGCCGCACTTGCAGACCCGAGAGTCCTCATTCTCGACGAAGCAACTTCCAGTGTGGACACACGAACCGAGCGTCTCATCCAAAAAGCATTTGACGCGCTGCTCCAAAGCCGCACATCCTTCGTCATCGCACACCGCCTATCCACCATCCGCAATGCGGATATGATTCTCGTTCTGAAAGATGGACAGATCATTGAACGCGGCAAACATGATGAATTGCTGAACAAACAAGGCTTCTATTACGACCTGTATATGAGTCAATTCAAAAAGCAGGAAGAAGTGGAAGTCGCAACCTCGTAATGTGGTTGGAGAGGTCATTTTGCCCATACCGTTGGAGAAAAACATGAACTTTGTTGTTTTTATTGGTTTCCATGTTTTCATGTATCGCCTGACTGGCGGAAAGTTCGGCGGTGAAATGCGCGGATTTAAAGTCCTGATCCTCACCACCAAAGGACGCAAGTCTGGGAAAATACTATCGGCTCCGCTTGGATATTTTGAACGCGATGGCGGATATATCATCGTCGCCTCGAATAACGGTGCGTCAAACAGCCCTTCCTGGTATCACAATATCAAGGCCAACCCTGATGATGTGAAGATCCAGGTCAAGGATAAAAAGATGAAGGTCAAGCCTGAGATCATTTTGGGCGAGGCGCGCAGACCGTTATATGACTGGATCGTTTCCATCGCCCCCAATTACGGGGAATACGAAAAAACGACCACTCGTGAAATTCCGCTGGTGTTTTTGAAACCGTAAGGATCAAAGCAGGGGCTGTCTGAAAAAGGCAGCCCTTTTTATTTAAGAGATACAATTTCGTTATGCAAATCCTCACTGAAATTCATCGCGCTGAAGGAATAAATACTCACGGCAAAACGGTCCACCGAACTGCCGTGCGCGCCGTCATTCTGCGTGGACCTGAATTGCTGATGGTGTATTCCTCGAATGTGGGTGACTATAAATTTCCCGGCGGTGGTGTGGATATAGGCGAAACTCATCAACAGGCATTGGCGCGTGAACTGCTGGAAGAATGCGGCGCATCCCTGCTCAGTGTGGATGGCGAGCTTGGCGCAATCATTGAATACAACTTCGCCAAAGAAAAGGAGTACGATGTTTTTAAAATGACATCGTATTATTATTTCTGTCAGATCAGGGAGGAGTTTGGTTCGCAGAAATTGGATGGGTATGAAAAAGAACTGGGCTTTCAACCGCTGTGGATCAGCATTGATGCGGCAATTTTAGCCAACCGATCGCGGCTTGATACAGATGAAATTCCCCAATGGTTACGCCGAGAGATTTTTATACTTGAACACCTCAAGCATTCCATGTGAAGTGATCAGTTCAGTATATCCAATAGTTTTGTTGTGTCTTTCAGGATCATATCCGCGCCCATTTTCTTTAACTCAGCCTCTTCGCCAAATCCGCATAGGACTCCGACCGTCTGTGCGCCCGCGGATCGACCGGCGCGGATATCCACCGTGGTATCGCCGATCATCAGGCAGTTTTGCGGGGCGACGTTCATCTTTTGTGCGGCAAGCAAGACAGGATCTGGATATGGTTTGGTATGTGCCGCGGATAACCCGGTAACGATCACATCGAAATATTTCACCAGATCATATTGCTCAAGGAATGCCATGGTACCGTGTTCATCCCGCGCGCTGATGACTGCCATGGGGAAACGTCCATACAATTGCGCGAGCATGGCGTCCACACCGGGGATCAGCAGGAATTTTCTCGGTATGCCTGCGGCGGCGCGACAGCCAATTGATGACTGCCACCATTTGATCGTCCATGCCAAGCGTATCGGCAAGGCCGAGCAGGGCGTTGCCGGGCGCTTCGATCCACATAATGAAGCGGCGCGCAGTATGATCGGGGTTGCGGAAGAGAATGCGGGAAAAAAACGAGATCCGCTGTGTATAAAGATCATCGGTGTCGCTCAGCGTGCCGTCCACATCGAAACAGAGGGATTTTATGCGGTTTAAAGCCAAAGGCATGGCGCAATTGTACCAAAGGGGCTATACTTTACATAAATGTTGTTCTAAAAATATTTCTAGTGTGGTTTAATAAGAATATGTTTGAAGATCGTTCCCGCTCATTACTTGAATTATTGATGAACGTCAGCCGTGAGGTGGCAACAGCCCTGACCTTCGCACGGTCTTACAGCGTTTGCTCTATGCGGCTCTTCAACATGTGGGCGGAGAACGCGGCAGCATTGTGGTAATGGATGATCTCGGCAAGCCGGTCGATGCGACGATCGTATTCGGGACGCAATTCCACGATCACACCACCCAGCAGCTGCGGGATACGGTCGAACGGGGCCTGGCGGGATGGGTGGTGCAAAATCGCAAATCCACGCTTGTCACGGATACCAGTAAAGATAACCGCTGGCTGCGCCGCACAGACGACTCGGCGGATAAGAGCGGCGCTAAATCCGCGATCTGTGTGCCGCTCTTGGCGCGCGACCGTTTGGTGGGCGTGCTGACCCTTGTGCACTCCATCCCCAATTCTTTCAATGAAGAACACCTGGCATTGATGCAGGCTATCGCTGATCAGGCGAGTGTGGCTGTTTTGAATGCGCGTTTATACACGGAAAGCCAGCGCACCGCGCGCGTTATGTCCGCGCTGGCAGAAGCGGCTGCGGCGATCAATACCTCATTGGAAATAACGGATGTATGGCGGCGTATTCTTAATCAGACCATGCAGGCTTTGCAGGTCGAGACCGTGGCATTGGCTTTGATCGATCATGATAGTAACGACCTGATCTTTCAGGCGGCGGCGGGACATAATTCCGGCAGCATCCCCGGGCGTCACATCCATAACGGGCATGGGCTGACGGGGCAGGTGATCACCAATGGGCTGGGTTTGATCGTTCCATCCGTCAAACAGGATTCTCACTATAGCGAAGTGGACAAGTTCGAGGGCATCGAGATGCGGGCTGTCGCCATCGCCCCGATCCAGTCACAGGGGAAGGTCATCGGTGTGCTTGAGGCGGTCAATCCGATCTCCGGCGCATTTGACCCGGATGCGATGGTGGTGTTGGCGGGGCTGGGAAGTCTGGCGGGCACAACCATCCAGAATGCCGAATATTTGAATCGGATCCAAAAAGCGCACCAGCGCTATCTTGAATTATTCGAAGACAGCGTGGACATGATCCTGATCACAGATTGGGAAGGTACGGTGCTTGAATCAAACCGCCAGGCTGTGCTATTGAGCGGTTACAGCAAAGAGGAACTGCGCGCTTTAAGCATCGATCAATTGCATGAAGTGAAGTGGAACCGCACCGGCTTGAACTTTGAAACGCTCAGACGTTACGACGAATGTACCTACGAATCTGGTTTGCTAAAAAAGGACGGCAGTTCAATTCCGATTGAGGTGCATGCGCGCCGTGTTGAATTCGAAGAAACCGATTCGATCCAGTGGATCGTTCAGGATGTCACCGAACGCAAGGAGTTGGATGCCCTGCGGGATGACATGATCGCCATGATCTATCACGATATCCGCTCTCCGCTTGGCAATGTTGTCTCCAGCCTCGAGATGATGGGCGAGTTGATGCCCGTTGATGAAACACTGACATCCATGCTAAATATCGCGCGTAATTCGACCGCGCGCATTCAACGCCTGGTAAACTCATTGCTCGACATTAATCGGCTTGAATCCGGTCATCAGATCATTGACCAGAATTCGATCGATCCGCAGGCGTTGATCCGTGAATCGATCCGCGATGTGATCCCCGCTGCGACCGGGCGCCAGCAAATTATCGAGAATAATATGACGGTGCTTCCGCTCATTTGGGTGGATGTGGATATGATCCATCGTGTGTTCATCAACCTGCTTGAAAACGCGATCAAATTCACTCCTGTCGCGGGCCGTATCCGCATCAGCGCGCAAACAGACGGGGTCTTTGTCAAGTTTTCGATCAATGACAACGGCCCGGGCATTCCCCCCGCAGACCGCGAGCGCATTTTTGATAAATTCATCCGCGTGCGCGGCAGGGATCGAACCGTTGGACTCGGTCTGGGATTGGCTTTTTGCCGGCTGGCGGTGCATGGGCACGGCGGCGAGATCTGGGTTGAAAGCGAACCTGGAAAAGGCTCCACCTTCTGGCTGACCCTGCCTGTTGCCCAAAAGAAGACAACCGGTCAGCTCAAACGGAAGACGGGCAGACTGACGATGAACGAAAGATGACCCACGGCTATCCGACCTTAGAAAATAACCATCCATAGGATTTTTCAGGAGTAGTATGCAGGAAATAACTAAAAATATCCAGATCGAAGATCAACTGCCCGGTGTAACCCTGGGTGTGATCATTACCCAGCGTGGATTGATCCAGATCGACGCGCCGCCTTCCCCTGAAGATGCGCGTTCCTGGCGCGCCGCGTTGATGAACCTTGGGGGCGGTATGGAGCGTGTCTTGATCAATCTTGATGCGCATCCTGACCGGACCCTTGGCGCGCGCGCCATGGACTGCACTGTGATCGCGCACGAGAAGACCGCCAACACATTCCGTACCCGTCCGAGCACGTTCAAAGCGCAGGGCGAAGAAACCGGCGCCGATTGGGAATCGATTGCCGGGCTGGGCAGTGTCCGCTGGGCGCCGCCCGAAATTTCCTTTCTCGATCAAATGACCCTGCACTGGAGCGATTCGCCCGTTGTGCTTGAGCATCACGCGGGTCCCTCTGACGGGTCGATCTGGGTGCGCCTGCCCGAGGAAAAGATCGTCTTCATTGGGGATGCCGTACTTAAGAATCAGCCGCCGTTCCTGGCGGGCGCGAATCTTAAAGCCTGGCTGACCTCATTGGAATTACTGCTGGAAGCGCCCTATAAGGGCTATACCATCATCAGCAGCCGCGGCGGAATGATGACCACGGCCGCCATAAAAACACAATATGATTTCCTTAAGCACATTTATGACAAGCTGGATAAGATCACGACAAAAAAACCGAATCCCGCCGCGATCGAGAAACTGGTTGCTTCGCTATTGACATGGTTCAAAGCCCCGGCAGCGCGTCAAAAACAATTCGCTCAGCGGCTGCGCTACGGTCTATTGCACTATAACGCGCGCCAGGACCGCGGCGCCAGCGCTCCATCTGAAGAGGAATGATCGCCATGCTCCAGCCCATCCTTGAGTTGATGCGCGGCGGCGTGGTCGAAGCCACACACTTTGGTTCCATCGCGGTTGTCGATTCGACAGGCAAACTTTTACATTCCTATGGCGACCCTGACACGGTCGCTTTTTTGCGTTCCTCCGCCAAACCTTTTCAAGCGCTGCCCTTCGTTGAACAGGGCGGCGCGGAATATTTTAATTTTACGCAAAGCGAACTTTCGATCTCCTGCGCGTCTCACGAAACCTCACAGCTGCATCTGGATACCGTGGCTGCCATGCAGACAAAGATCGGCATTCTGGAAGGCAGCCTGCAATGCGGGCCGCACCTGCCTGGAGATCCCTCCAAATTGAGGCAGGTCATTAAAGAGGATATCAAACCAACCCCTAATTTTAATAACTGTTCGGGCAAACACACCGCCATGCTGGCTTTCGCAAAAATGCGCGGACTGCCTCTTGAAACTTATCTTGCCTTCGACCACCCCATTCAGAAAGACATCCTGAAAACATTCTCTGAAATGTGCGGGATCGAAATGGATCAGGTTCAACTCGGCATTGATGGCTGCTCGGCTCCGAACTTCGCGGTCCCATTAATAAACGCCGCGCTTGGCATGGCGCGCATCTGTGACCCGCGTGACTTAAGCGAAGCGCGCGCGGCCGCCTGTAAAAAGATCACCTCCGCCATGTCCGCCCACCCGGAAATGGTCAGCAACCATGGCGAGTTCGATTGTGAACTGATGAACATCGGCGCGGGCAGGCTTGTCACCAAACGCGGCGCGGAAGGCTTCCAGATCATCGGTCTCATGCCCGGCGTGTACGGTGAAAAAGGAGTGGGGATCGCATTCAAAGTGACGGACGGCGACAAGTCTTCCATGAATGACAGCCTTGAATCCACGGCGCGCGTCAGACCCTCTGTGACGCTTGAGATCCTGCGCCAATTAAAAGTTTTGAATGAATCGGAATTGCAATCGCTGTCGAAATTCGGTCCTGAAAAAATATTGAAGAATTACGCCGGTCTCGTTACTGGAAAGTCAAAACCTGTCTTTCACATATAGTACCGTCCCGAAGGTTTGAGGAAACTTATCAGAGTTTTCACGGAAACCTTTGGGACGTTTTGGTTAATATGAAAAATTTAAAAATACGCGCTGTCAAAATTCATACCACCCTGCTTCAAGCATTCGGCGAACCCATCTGGCGTGATCCCCTGCCCGCCATTGACGAACTGGTTTCCACCATCCTCTCGCAAAATACAAATGACGTCAACCGCGACCGCGGCTTTCATGCCTTGCGCGCAAAACTGCCCACATGGGAAGCCGTGCGTGACGCGCAAGTTGAGGATGTGATCAATGCGATCCGCCCCGCTGGACTCGCGAATCAAAAAGGTCCGCGCATTCAACAAGTCCTGCGCGCCATCACAGCCGAACGCGGCTCGCTCAACCTGGACTTTTTGGCTGATCTGCCAATCGAAGAAGCACGCGCCTGGCTGACAAAGTTCAACGGCGTCGGCCCGAAGACTGCCGCCATCGTGCTGTGCTTCTCGCTCAACATGCCCGCCTTCCCCGTGGACACGCACATCTACCGCCTCAGCGGGCGGATCGGGTTGCGGCCTGAGAAGATGACCGTCGAGCAGGCGCATCCGCATCTTGAATCCGTGTTCCCGCCTGAAACATATTACGCCGCGCATTTGAATCTGATCCGCTTGGGAAGAGAGGTCTGCCATGCGCGCAAACCAAATTGCCCGAAGTGCCCGATCATTAAGTTGTGCGAGTATAAAGAGAAGACGAAATAACGTAGACACGAAAACATGGAAACAAGTAGACAAAATGGATATTCCTCCCATTAGCATTGCCTTGGAAGAACTCGGCGTTCCGCATAAAATATTTCGCCATGAGACTCCCGTTACTTCGTTTGAGCAGGCCGCCAGTGAACGCGGACAAAAGCCTGACCAGGTGGTGCGCAGTATTTTGTTTCGAGTCTCGGAAGATGAATTTGTGATGGCGTTGGTGGCTGGCCCCGCGCAGGTCTCATGGAAGATCCTGCGGAAACATCTTGGGCGTTCGCGCATTTCGATGGCGACGGAGGATGAAGTCCTCGCGGTGACGGGCTATCGCATCGGGACAGTGGGGCCGTTCGGATTGCCAAATCAACTCAAGGTGTTGATCGACGCGGGCGTGATGCTCGAAGAGGAAGTTTCCATCGGGTCGGGAATGCGAAATACGGCGGTCATCCTAAAGAGCGCGGATCTGCATCACGCTTTAAAGAACGCAGATGTTGTATCATTGGTTGAAAAATAAAATTACGGAGAATCCCATGTCCAATTTAAAACAACGCACACTTGATTTTCTTGAGATCGAATGGGCAACTTATATAAAAAGATTTAATCGCTGGCCCGCTGAAGAGGGCGGCAAGAGAGTGAAGGCTCAGGGCTACGAGCAGTTCCGCGACATGCTGGCGCATATCCTGACATGGTGGGAGGAGGCCATGCCGATCATCCTCGCCATCGCGGAGGAGCGCGACTATGAACGCAAAAAATATGACTTCAATCGGTTCAACGCCGAGGCGGTTGCAAAATATAAAAATTGGGATGAGGCCGAGTTCCTTGCTCATTTTGAGAAAACACGCAGACAGGCGGCGGCAGACCTGAGGTCCATGAACGAAGCGGCCTGGGAAAACCGTCGTGTGCGCTCATGGGTCAACGGGGTCTTTATCCATCACGCGCGCGAACATCTGGTGGCGTTGAGTCGTTTTCTGGCAGTGGATACCCTGGAAAATGAGTGGAACACATATGTTGATAATTTCAACAAGCTGGATGATGAAAAGAAAAAGGAATTCTTAAGCAAGCAGGGTGTTGAGAGTTTCCATGACATGCTTGTACATATGATCGGCTGGTGGGATGTGGGTACGCATATTGTCACTGGAATTCTGAATGATCCGAATTTCACATGGCAGGACCCTGATACGGATCTGTTTAATGAAGAACTGATCGCAAAAAACAAAAATATTCCCGACGCAGAAATTCTGGAACAGTTCGAAAGCAAGCGGCAAGTACTGCTGCGGCTTGTGAATGAAATCCCTGAACGGGCTTTTGCGGATATGAACATCGAAGGCTGGCTCGCTGCGGACGTGGTCGGGCATTATGATGAACATAACCCCGCGGATTTTTAAAGAGCAGAATGGATCATATTATTTTTCTCGCGCTTGGAAGCAATATGGGAAACCGCCTTACGAATCTCAAGGCGGCTGTCTTGAATTTCTCACCGCAGATATCGGTGAAGAAAAAATCCTCTGTTTATGAAACGCCGCCATGGGGATTTGTGGAACAGGATGCCTTCCTAAACCAAGTCATCAAGGCCGAAACTTATCTTGAACCTGAACCGCTGCTGCGCCACTTAAAACGGCTCGAAACTGCCCTGGGACGTGTTCCAAATTTTCAGAACGGTCCGCGCCTGATCGATATTGACATATTATTCTTTGACGATGCTGTCATTGATACACCGCCATTGGTCGTTCCGCATCCGCGGCTGCATGAGCGCGCTTTTGTGCTGGTTCCGCTCGCTGAGATCGAACCCGATTTTGTTCACCCCACCCTTCAAAAGCCAATACGGAATCTGCGGGATGAAGTGGATCGGAGTGAGATCAGGATATACACAGGAAAATAATTTTAACAAACAAGGAGAAACAAAATGGATATTGAGATCATTCACCGCCCGTCATACTCGCTGGCAATTGCAAAGCTGACCCCCAATGAACGCATCCGCGCGGAAGCGGGCGCGATGGTCAGCATGTCTGGTGATGTGCAGATCGAGACCAAAGCCGAGGGCGGAATTTTGAAGTCGTTGGGACGCGCCGTGCTGGGTGGAGAGTCCTTCTTTCAGAATTTCTTTGTCGCTTCTGCTGCTGGTGGAGAAGTGACGCTCGCGCCTGAACTGCCCGGCGATATTGCTGTGATCGAAATGAGCGGCAGTAAATTGATGATCCAGGCTGGCTCGTACATGGCCTCTGAATCGACCGTTGAGCTGAACGCCAAAGTGAGCATGAAAGCCTTCATGTCTGCCGAGGGCATTTCCATGCTTGAAGCGACCGGTACCGGTACCCTGCTGGTTTCATCCTACGGCGCTATTTTTGAAAAAGTGCTTGGCGCTGGCGAAAAATACATAGTGGACACTTCGCATCTGGTCGCCTTTGATGGAACGATGTCTGTCCAGCCAAAAACTGTCGGCGGGATGAAATCCACCTTGTTCAGCGGCGAAGGCCTGGTCGTGGAGTTGACCGGTCCCGGCAAGATCTACATCCAGACCCGCTCGCCGCAGGCGCTGATCAACTGGATCATCCCGCAGATTCCCAAGCCGCCATCATCCTCCAGTCATTAAATCACTGTTGGCTTGTATACCCTCATGGTCACAAATTGCATTTTTCCCCTTTGGGAAGCAATTTGTGACCGAGGGTATTATATAATAGATGCAGGGCGAAAGAGTTCGTCCTGCATTTTCTTTTGTCTATGGGAGAACCATGAGAATAGTCCGCTATCAAACCAATGAGAACAGCCTGAAACACGGCTGGATGCTGGATGACAAGGTCGGAGAGATCGTCGGGGATATCTTCGGCGAATATCGCCGCCGCGAGGCAAAGACACCCGTCGCTGATGTAAAGTTGATCACGCCCTGCGTACCGAGCAAGATCGTCTGTGTGGGGCGCAATTATGTGGAACATGCCAAGGAACTCGGCAATGAAGTTCCGAAAGTACCGCTCATCTTTTTGAAGCCGCCCTCATCGATCATATCGAACGGCGAATCCATTATCCTGCCGCCGCAGTCGCGCCAGGTCGAACATGAAGCGGAACTGGTCATCGTCATCAGCAAACGCGGACGGAACGTCACGCCTGAACAGGCGAAGGAATATATCTTCGGGTACACCATCGGCAACGATATCACCGCGCGCGACCTGCAGCAAACGGATGGTCAATGGACGCGCGCCAAAGGCTTCGATACCTTCTGTTCCTTCGGCCCGTGGATCGACACCGAGTTCGACGCGTCCGATGCCGTGGTCACCTGCCGGGTCAACGGGCAGATGCGTCAGATGGCATCCACGCGCGACATGGTTTTTAACGTCAGTACATTGATCGCATATATTTCATCCGTGATGACGCTCGAGCCCGGCGATTTGATATTTACAGGCACGCCTGCCGGCGTTGGGATGTTGAAGAACGGCGATGTGGTGGATGTTGAGATCGAGGGATTGGGTAAGTTGAGCAATCCGGTGAAAATTTAATCTGGTGGTCTCGATATAGGCGAGAAGAACACTCGCCCTACTCGACCGCCGAGGCATAGACTATGAATGAATTTCAAACTTTCCTCGAGAAATATCCATCGTACACAAAAACCGAATCTATAGATGCGCTCCGCAAAAAGGATTATGCGCGGCTTGACCGCGGCGAGCATGTCTATCTTGATTACACCGGCGGCGGCATCTATGCTGAATCGCAGATCGAAAAACATCATCAACTCCTGCAAGAGCATGTTTTCGGAAATCCGCATTCAACCAATCCAACCTCACAAGCTGCCACATGCCTCGTTGAAGGCGCGCGCGAATACATCCTGAAATTTTTCAACGCTGACCCAAATGAATATCTCGCCATCTTCACGTCCAATGCTAGCGGCGCCTTAAAACTGATCGGCGAGTCATATCCATTCTCAAACGGGCGTTATCTTTTAACATTTGACAATCACAACTCCGTAAATGGGATTCGGGAATTTGCCCATGCAAGAGGCGCGGACGTGACCTACATCCCGGTCATGCTCCCGGACATGCGCGTTGACGCTTCGCAGCTTAACCTTGAACTGTCCCAGCCTTCGAAGAGCGGACACAACCTTTTTGCATACCCCGCGCAATCGAACTTCTCATCGGTCAAACATCCGCTGGAGTGGATCGAACAGGCTCACGCGTACGGTTGGGATGTTTTGCTTGACGCGGCAGCCTATGTCCCGACCAACAAACTCGATCTCCGCCAGGTCAACCCGGATTTTGTTGCCATCTCTTTCTATAAAATATTCGGCTACCCAACCGGGCTTGGCGCATTGATCGCGCGCAAATCCGCCCTGGAAAAATTGCATCGTCCCTGGTTCGCGGGCGGAACGATCACCGTGGCATCGGTACAGGGTGATAAATATTATCTTGCCGATGGCGCCCCCGCCTTTGAAGACGGCACGCTCGATTACCTCAACATCCCCGCCATTGAGATCGGGCTGAAACATATTGAATCCATCGGCTATGATGTCATCAACGAGCGTGTCAAAACATTGACAGGCTGGCTGCTGGATAACCTGGCTCAAATGAAGCACAGCACAGGCGAGCCGCTGGTGCGCGTGTTTGGACCAGCCAAAAGCGCAGATGACCGCGGCGGCGCAGTGACAGTCAACTTCTATGACAAGAACGGTATCGCCTTCGATCATCGTTTCATCGAGAGTGAAGCCAACAAACTTAATATCTCGCTCCGCACCGGCTGTTTCTGCAACCCCGGCGCAGGCGAAGTGGCGCTCGGCATCTCGCGCGTGGAATTGGATGTGTGCTTCACGCGCCCCGACCACAAAGACGTCATGTCCATTGATGAGTTTCGTAAATGTATTGACGGTAAATCCAGCGGCGCGGTGAGGATCTCCGTGGGCATGGTCACGAACTTCAACGATGTGCAGGCGTTCCTGTCATTTGCGAGAGGGCTGTTGTCATAGTGTGCGTCATCCTGAGGGAGAGCGTTTGCGACCGAAGGAGCACTACTATGTTATGCAAGGGATTATTCGCCAATATTTAGAGTTACATAAGGAGAATCAAAATGAACGTCCAAGACATCCACCTCATTTACAACTACAACTACTGGGCTACTGGAAAAATTCTTGAAGCCAGCAATAAGGTGACAGAAAAACAGTTCCTCGAACCTGCGTCATTTCCATTCGGCGGCTTGCGCGGGACGCTTGTCCACATTCTTGATGCCGAATTTGGCTGGCGCGGATTATTTGAAAATAAATCCTTTAATGCAGATTTGAAGCCAGACGATTTCGCAACAGTAAAATCTGTAGAAGAACGCGCGCGTGAAGAAGAGAAAGCCATGCGAGCCTACCTTGCCAATTTAAGAGATGATGACATGGAAAGCCACTTGCGCTACACCACAGACACGGGGATTGAACGCGACCGCATCTTATGGCAGTGCCTGTATCATGTTGTCAATCATGGCACACAACATCGCAGTGAAGCCGCAGCCTTGCTCACAGATTTCGGTAGTTCCCCCGGTGATCTTGATTTCACTCTCTTTTTAAACGAGTTCAAAAAATGAACGGACAAACCCGTTCCGTCATAAAACCTGGTATCACCGTATTGATCGTTTTGAAGCAGGATCAACGGACTGGTAAATTAACCAAAGGCATCGTAAAAGATATTCTGACCAAATCGCCAAATCATCCGCACGGGATCAAAGTCCGTTTGATGGATGGGCAGGTGGGGCGTGTGAAGGAAATTGTGGAAGAATAAGGTAAGAGGCTATGAGTAAAATCATAGCCTCTTTTATGTAATAGCAGATCATTTCGCCTCGCAACGAGATTAGCTTGATGCGATATGTGACGCGATGTAGGCGGCATCTTCTCCCACACCCACCAGCAAACCAGATTTATATTTAGACAGCCAGGGCATCCCGACAAAATATAAGCCGGGATAATTTGTCATGCCGCGCTGTTGAATTGGATATCCATCCGCGTCGGTGACCGGCAGTTTTACAAGCGAAAAGTCAAACGAATATCCCTGCGCCCAAATGATGGTGTTGATGCCTTCGGCAGCCAGGTCGAGTTCACCAATGATCTCGACGGCGTACCCATCCCGCAGGTCAGGCAGTGATTCGGCGGGCAGGTCGATTCCGTTTTTAGCGATGAAATCATCAATTATTTTTACAACATCCGCTTCGAATTTATCCACTTTCGCGAGGCTTTCATGCAGGTCGCCTGCCAGCATTACTGTTTCATTTTCTCCGCTGGTGATTCGACCCAGCAGCTGCACGCCATCGCGCACAAATTGATGCAGATTGATCGTGTGCCCGCCATCCTTGCCTGAGAGATGCGGATTGCCAGAAAACTTGGCTTTAGGCGAGGGAAGTTTATCCACAGTGCGGTCAAAAAAGCCCGCTTGTTTAAGCCAGTCAAATACATCCCTGCCGCGATAACGACGCGGCGCCCGGCCTGCGCTGCCAACGCACAAATATACTTTGCGCCCGCTTTCGTATAATTCTTCGGTGATCTGGCAGCCCGACTGTGCCGAGCCGACCACAAGTACCGCACCATCAGGCAATGACTGTGGATTGCGGTATGCGCTTGAATGAAGCTGTGTGATCCTTGATGATAGATTTTCGGCAAACGCAGGTTTCTTTGGCCCTTGAAATAAGCCTGTTGCCACGACCACATGATCTGCCAGCCAAACATCACGCTCTGTTGTGACCTGATATTTGCCGCTGTCTGCCAGATGTTCAACTGCCGTAACTCGCACCCCATACTGAACAGGCAGGTCAAATCTTTTCACATAATCCTCGAAATAGGCGACGATCTCGCCGCGCGGAAGAAATCCATCCGGATCATCTCCCTGATATTCTGCGCCGGGCATTTGCAATGTCCAGTTGGGCGTGAGCAGTGAGAATGAATCCCAGCGGCTGTTGCGCCAGGCATTCCCAGCCTGGGCGGCCTGTTCAAAGACAACATGTTCGACCTGATGCTGTTGAAGATAATAACTGGTTGCAAGTCCCGCCTGGCCGCCGCCGATAACGATCGTATTTAAATGCCGCATTTTTCTCTCCTCAACAAAATAACGCATCAGTAATTGATACAATGGATTTATTATAGGACAATTCAAGTCCAAATACAATCACAATCAGAAAGGTGGAGAAAAATAAAATTGTCCGACTGAGTTGGACGGACAATTTTATTATCGCGTGCTATACTCGCGCCTGTTATGAATGTACTGCGCTCATTGAAGCATCGTCCGTTCGCGTTGTTGTGGTCGGGGCAGACCATCTCACGGCTTGGCGACAGCCTGTATCGCATCGCGCTTGCATGGTGGGTGCTTGAAAAGACCGGCTCAGCCGTTGCGATGGGAACTGTACTGGTGCTTTCACAGATCCCCCTGTTGATCTTCGTGCTGATCGGCGGCGTGGTCGTGGACCGCTTTCCGCGTATCCGCATCATGTTCATCTCAGATGTATTAAGCGGACTGGTTATCACCTTCGTCGCAGTTTTTTCATGGCTGGATATTTTGGAGCTATGGCATATTTATGCGGCCAGCATCATCTTCGGATTCGTGGAGGCGTTTTTCTTTCCCGCGTATCAGGCAGTCATCCCGCAGTTGACACCCAAAGACATGCTGACCAGTGCCAATTCCCTGAATGGACTTAGCCAGCGTATGACTGGTATCATCGGACCCGCGATCGGCGCGGCGCTGGTTGCTTCAGGCGGCACCAGCCTGACTTTTGGGCTGGATGCGCTTTCATTTTTTATTTCCGCCCTTTTTGTTTTCCCGCTTTTACGGGGCAATGCACTTGAAACTCAAAGTGTGAAACCTGTTGATGAAACAGCGCGCAGCCCCAAATCCGTGCGGGAAACGCTCAAACAGGGTGTGGATGATATTCGTCAGGGATTTACCGTCATCATGGCGATCCCGTGGATCTGGATCACGATCCTGATCTTTGGTTTCGTAAATATGTCCGAGGCTAGTCCGCGCGCCGTGGCCATGCCGTTCTTCATCAAGAACGATCTCGGCGCGGATGTTAACTTGCTGGGGATATTTGGCACCGTATTCTCGATCGGGTTTGTGATCGGCGCGATCGTGCTCGGACAATTCAAGCGCCTGCGCAGACGCGGAGTGATGGCATATGCGACCACGCTGACTCAAGGCGTCCTGCTATTATTCTTCGCATTAAAATTCCCCGTCCCTGTTTTGATCGGGAGCATGTTCATTTACGGATTTTCATTCTCGGTCTTCGGCATGATCTGGAATAACACCCTGCAGGAAATGGTTCCGCATGAACTGCTGGGACGCGTGTACTCGATCGACGCCCTCGGTTCATTCGTGTTAATGCCGATCGGGTTTGTCATTGCAGGCTGGGCCACCGACCTGATCGGCGCGCCGACGGTGTTCCTGATCGGCGGGTCTGCAACCATCCTGCTTGCCTTGCTGGGATTGTCTCATCCCGCGATCCGAAATCTTGACTAAACTGAGAGCTGATCATGAAAAAAATTTCCCTACTATTGGTTGTAATATTTTTAATATCTGCCTGTGGCACGCGTGATGCCGTGACGCCAACAGCTGCACCGCCGCCCACATATGTTCGGCCAACAGCCAGGGTGCTTCCAATAGTCACACCAGTTTGTGTTTCCACTGAACCGACACAGGCAGATATTAACAGCGCGCTCGCGTATACCGGCGATCTATTTAGCGAACCTGAATGGCAGAGGACGTATACCGTTTCAGACGGCAGTGTGGCTGTGACCTGGTCCAGCGACACGCTCGGTTCAGTGGCATATCTTGAAGTGTTGATCTTTCCGTGCGGATATGAAGAACCTGATCTGAATAATTTTTTTAGCATTGAGAATTGGGGGGTGATTTTCGAAAATTATGAAAGTTATGCGGTCGTGTCTGAATGTAGAACAGACACAGGCTTGAGGCTTTATCAATTCAAAGCGATGGAACAGGGATATGAATACGATATAAAGTACTGGGCTGAGAATGACAGCGACACGCGTGTGATGGCAGTCATGATCGTTTTTCCTGTTGAGGAAAGTTCATTGATGGATGAGTATTCATCGGATCTTTTTCCAGGGCTTACAAGTTGTAAATAGCCAATAGGTGACAGTCACTTTTAAAGTGACTGTCACCTTAATTTAAGGAACCCAAAATGCCTTCTCGATATGACATTCTCTTTCAACCCATCAAGATCGGTCCCGTCACTGCGCCAAACCGCTTTTATCAAGTGCCGCACTGCAATGGATTTGGCTGGCGTATGCCCAAGGGACTGGCCGCCATGCGCGGCATGAAAGCGGAGGGGGGCTGGGGCGTGGTCTGCACCGAAGAAACCGAGATCCACCATACCAGTGACCTCTCTCCTTTTTTCGAGGGGCACATCTGGAGTGATGATGATATTCCATCGTTGCTGTTGATGACCGATGCCGTTCATAAACATGGCGCGCTGGCTGGGATCGAGCTTTCCTACAACGGACGGGATGCCTCGAATTTATATTCACGCGCCGTAACCTTCGATCTGTTTTCACGCGGTCTGGTTGGCGGCAGCGGATATGAACCCGGTCAATCACGCGCCGCAACAAAAGATGACCTCAAGCAGATCCGCAAATGGCACCGTAACGCGGCGATCCGCGCGAAGAATGCGGGCTTTGATATTATTTACTGCTACGCCGCGCATAATTTGACTCTCGCCTTCCACCTTATGTCCAAAGATAATGACCGCGCCGATGAATATGGCGGCTCACTTGAAAATCGAACAAGATTCTTCCGTGAATTGATCGAGGATACAAAGGAAGCAGTCGGCGATACCTGCGCTGTTGCGGTCCGCTTTGCTGTGGATGAATTGATTGGTGCGAGCGGAATGCAGTTTGACGGTGAAGCGCGTGATATTGTCTCCATGCTTGCGGAACTTCCTGACTTGTGGGATGTGAATGTCAGCTCATGGAAAAACGACTCGACCACCTCCCGTTTTGAAAAAGAAGGCAATCAGGAAAAATATATCTCCTTTGTAAAGAAACTTACAACGAAGCCCGTCGTCGGTGTCGGCAGATACACGTCGCCTGACTCAATGGTCTCTGCCATCGAGCGCGGCATCATGGATATGATCGGCGCGGCGCGGCCGAGCATCGCCGACCCGTTCCTGCCAAATAAAATCAAAGCAGGCCGTCACGAAGATATCCGTGAGTGCATCGGCTGTAATATTTGTGTCACCGGCGATACTCGTTTTGTTCCAATCCGCTGTACGCAAAACCCGACCATGGGCGAAGAATGGCGGCGTAACTGGCATCCCGAGATCATCGCGCCGAAAAAATCCGAAGATGAAATTCTCATCGTCGGCGCTGGGCCTGCCGGGCTTGAAGCCGCGCGCGCATTAGGTCAGCGCGGATATCATGTTGTCCTCACAGATGCAAAACGCGAAGCGGGCGGGCGGGTCGCGTTGGAGTCCGCGCTTCCAAATCTCAACGAATGGCGGCGTGTCATTGATTGGCGTCTGACGCAGATTCAAAAGATCGAAAATATTTATTTTTATCCATCCAGCCCGATGACCGCCAAGGATATTCTCGAAGCCGGCGCGCCGCATGTCATTTTAGCCACTGGCGCAAAATGGCGGCGTGATGGTATCGGGCGCTATCTATCACGTCCCGTGAAAGGCGGCGCAAAAATTTTCACCCCTGATGACTTTCTGGAATCGGGCGGCTTGCCGCCCGCGTTTCAGCAGCAAGCTGCTGAACTCCAGAAAATATTGATCTACGACGACGATCATTACTACATGGGCGGCGTCCTCGCGGAACTGCTTGCAGAAAATGGCTGCGAAGTGACTCTGATGACTCCTGCCCCATCCATTTCCTATTGGACTCAATTCACCCTTGAACAGGATCGTATCCTCAAGCAATTACACAAGCTGAATGTGACTCTTCTTGCGGATCATATCATCGCATCCCACACCCCGACAAATGCCACTGTCACGAATGTCATCACCTCTGCCGAGTCGACTCTCGCCTGTGATGCCATCGTCATGGTCACAGACAGAATCCCCAACGACGCGCTCTATCACGAACTTAAACCAGCCCTTGCAGAAGGAAAATTAAAATCACTTCGCATCATCGGTGACGCTGAAGCGCCTAACATCATTGCACAAGCCATATTCAGCGGTCACCTTGCCGCGCGTGAATTTGACGAACTAATCGACCCCGATGTAACTCCCTTCAAGGTCGAACGGTGATGCCGAATTCATCAAAGCTCATCCTCGTTACCGGCGCGACCGGATACATCGCCAGTAGATTAATTCCGCAACTAATAACTCGCGGATATCGTATCCGTGCGCTTGCGCGTCAGCCCCAGCGACTCAAAAATAAAAACTGGTTCCCGCAAGTGGATGTAACACAGGGCGACGTCATGGACGCAAAGACCCTGACGCCCGCGTTCGCAGGTGTTGAGATCGCCTATTATCTGATCCATAATATGTCCAGCGGGCGCGGCTATACCGAGCGCGAATTGGAAGGTGCGCGGAATTTTGCGCTCGCTGCCGAAGCCGCCGGTGTTCGGCAAATCATCTACCTCGGCGGCCTCGCGGACGAAGAACAGCATATCGCTCCGCACATGCGCTCGCGGATCGAAACTGGCGCAACCTTAAGGCAAGGCAAAGTCCCAGTCACAGAATTTCGCGCGGGAGTGGTTGCCGGGTCTGGCAGTATTTCATTTGAAATGATCCGCTTTATGACGGAATTATTTCCCATTATTCCCGCGCCATTTTGGGTAAAGAACAAATCCCAACCCATCTCCACTCAAAACGTAATTGATTATCTTTTGGCCGCACTGGACAATCATGACGGGCAGGGACAAGTCTTTGAGATCGGCGGACCGCATGTCACGACCTATCAGGAACTGATGCTAAGTTACGCTCGCGCCCGCGGACTGAAGCGCAGTTTCCTATTGCTGCCTTATGTCCCAGTCTGGTTCATGGCGTTTGGCATCGGCCTTACAACGCCCGTGCCGAGTCCCATTGCGTACGCGCTGGTGGGCGGGCTCTCCAGCGACAGCGTGGTCATGCATGATAATGCGCTCAGAGTCTATCCCGAAGTGAATCTCATTGATTTTGAATCGGCCGCGAAGGAAGCACTGACGCGTCTGCATCCGCACAAGATCGAACGTGTTTGGGATGATGGGGAAGGTCACACGAAAACTCTAAAGCATGAAGGTTTTTTTATTGACCACCGCGAAATAAAATTAAATGCCGCGCCTGAGAAAATTTTTGATGCTGTTAAAAAAATGACCGGTAATTTTCTGGTTGAGGCCGCCGAAGAGGGTCAAATCCTTGTGCAGTTGAAAACAAAAATGCCCGGTAGCGCCTGGGTTCAATGGAAGGCAGAGCGTGTCTTCGATGCGACAAATTTAACTCAAACCTTCTTCTTCACTCCGCGCGGCCTCGCTGGATTTTTGATCTGGTATTTGCTTCGTCCGTTTTCCATCCTCGTGTTTAAAAACTGGCTAAAAAATATCGCGCGCAACTCGGTGGTAAAATAAATTCATAACCCAATAAAGATCAAATCGCGGCGAAGTCGGTGGAAATCCGACACTGTCCCGCAACTGTAATTGCTTCGGCATAAGTCAGGTCGCCCGCCTTTGGTCTGTTCATCACACTCTCGTGGAAAGGAGGTGGATGGCGGCCCCAATCGGATTGCCTCTCCAACCTCCCCAGCCTTCGCTGGGGATTTTGATTCTTGTAACAAAATGTCGCTGCGAGCCGTACTTTGGCGAAGCAGCCTCCCAATAGTGGGAGATTGCTCACCTGCACTGCAACAAACGCAGTGCGGCGCAAGTGTCGGGCTGGCGCCCTCGCAACGACATGCCAACTTATATTTCGGAGAATAACATGTTACGTAAAATTTTCTTTTTGACCGTACTCCTCGCACTGGTGATGACTGCCTGCGGCGCGCCTCAAGCTTCCCCGCTAGCTGCTCCCGTTGCGACAGAACCGTCAGCGCCGATCATGCTCACAGACGGGCTGGGCAGGCCTGTCGTCCTGAAAGAAGCGGCGAAGCGTGTCGTCTCGCTTGCCCCGTCCAATACTGAGATCCTGTTTGCAGTCGGCGCAGTGGAACAGGTCATCGGCCGCGATGAGTTTTCAGATTATCCCGAAGCAGCCAAGGCACTCCCAAGTGTGGGCGGTTCGATGGGTGAATATAGCGTTGAGACGATCGTATCGTTGAATCCTGACCTTGTGCTCGCGGCTGAGATCAACTCGCCTGAGTTGGTAAAACAGCTCGAAGACCTGGGCTTGACCGTTTATTATTTAAAGAATCCCACCACGCTTGAGGAAATGTATCTCAACCTCGAGATCGTGGCTCAATTGACTGGCGAAGACCCCACCAAGTTGACCGATTCTCTCAAGGCGCGCGTTGACGCAGTGGATGAAAAGATCATGCCGCTCAGTGCACGGCCGGCTGTGTTTTATGAGATCGATGCGACTGATGCAGCCAAGCCATACACTTACGGCCCCGGCACATTCGGTGACCTGCTTATCGCCCGCGCTGGCGGAACCAACATCGGAAATGAATTGACCGACCCATATCCGCAGATCAGCCTTGAGCAAATTGTCGTTTCGAATCCGTCCATTATTTTGCTCGGTGATTCGATGTGGGGTGTCACCACGGAAGCGGTCATCTCCCGCCCCGGTTGGGAAACCATCGAAGCCGTGAAATCAAAACAGATCTTCCCGATTGACGATAACCTGATCAGCCGCCCCGGTCCGCGTTTGGTGGATGGTCTGGAGCAATTGGCGAAATTGCTGCACCCCGGCGTATTTCCATAATTCATATGTAGGGGCGGAGCATTGCTCCGCCCCTACGAAACCATGAAATCGAAACCCTTTCTTTCCTCATTCCTTCTGCTCCTGATCGCCTTCATCCTCAGCCTCGCGATCGGCTCTGTATTTATTTCCCCGAAGGAATTATGGAATATTTTGCGCGGTGCGGGTGACGAGACTTTTGTATTCATCATCTGGCAGATCCGTTTACCGCGCACAATTCTTATCGCATTAACGGGTGCGGCACTAAGCGGAAGCGGCGCGGCGTATCAAGGCTTATTCCGCAACCCGCTGGCTGACCCGTTCTTGATCGGCGTCGCATCTGGCGCGGGTTTGGGTGCTGTGATCGCCATGTCCATCAAATGGCCGTATACATTTTGGGGTTTGATGGCAATTCCGATGGCGGCCTTCATCGCGGCCTTATTAACAGTATTCATCGTTTATTTTTTGGCGCGCGTCGGGCAGACCATTCCCACCACAAACCTCATTCTCGCGGGCGTCGCATTTTCATCCTTCGCAACATCGCTGACATCCTTCCTCATGCTGCGCTCCACCAGCGAAGTGCGCCGCGCATTGGGCTGGCTGCTTGGTGGCGCAAGCCAGGCAGGTTGGACGGCCATCCTCGCCATCCTTCCTTACCTCATCATCGGCCTCGGCATTCTCCTCATTAGCGGGCACGCACTCAACCTTCTGCAGTTCGGCGACGACCAGGCACAGCAATTGGGATTGAATGTCACGCGTATCAAAACCATTTTGTTGATCGCCGCTTCGCTGGCCACTGCCGCCGCTGTGGCATTCTCCGGCATCATCGGCTTTATCGGCCTGATCGTCCCGCATCTGATTCGGCTGTGGCTTGGTCCTGACTATCGGAGATTGCTTCCGCTGTCAGTGCTTGGCGGCGCATCTGCGTTGCTGGTTTCAGACATTCTCGCGCGCGTTGTCCTCGCTCCGCAGGAGATTCCCGTTGGCATTATCACGGCATTGGTCGGCGCACCATTCTTCCTGTGGGTCTTGCGTCGCGCAAAGAATCAAGGATATTGGTAATCATGGATGTCATCATTCATAAAGCAGACATGCAAAATGCTCCGAAGGCAAACGAGTTTTCACGCAAGTTCATTGTGAGATCAAGAGTTGTGCTTGAAATCGAAAAGGAGCAACTCAAATATTCGGTCGTTGAGGTTGATCCCTACGAAAGAGACATCCCTGCCGAAGATACAAACTACGGATTTTCAGAAACTGGTCCCACGGTATTTTTTGCAGAGTCAAATGGCAAACCTGCCGGGCGGATCAAAATGCTCGAATGGTGGAATCAATTTGCGTATGTGGATGATATTGTCGTGAATTCCGAATTCCGTGGGACGGGGCTTGGGCGCGCGTTACTTGAAAGTGGAATTCAATGGGCGCATGAAAGCAATTTTCCCGGCGTCATGCTCGAAACTCAGGATGACAATGTCCCTGCCTGTACCCTGTATCAAAAATATGGATTTGTATTAAGCGGCTTTGACCGTAATGTTTATAAAGCGGTCCGACCAAACTCAAATGAAACTGCGTTGTTTTGGTACCTGATTTTCTAAAGAATTTAAACCTTCGTGCTCTTTGTGTCATTTGTGGTTAAAGAATTTTTTCCATGCTAAAAATCCAAAAGCTCTCCGCCTCTTATAACGGACATCAAGTCCTGCACGATGTATCCTTCGACGTGAAGAACGGCGAAGTGCTCGCATTGATCGGTCCCAATGGTGCGGGCAAATCCACGATCATCCGTGCAGCGAGCGGAGTCATTCCGTCCATAGGTCATATCCGCACGAACGGTGATGACTTCCAATCGCTGACTCCGCTTCAACGCGCGCGCTATCTCTCCGTTGTGCCGCAGGCGATCTCATTGCCGCCCGCCTTCACAGTTTGGGAAACTGTCTTGATGGGGCGGACTCCATATCTTGGATTCCTAGGCCAGGCGTCTGCTCATGATGAAGAACTGGCACGCGAGGCCCTGAGCAGAGTCAACGCTCTGGCATTTTCCGACCGCCGCGTGGGGGAGTTATCCGGCGGCGAACGTCAACGTGTGTTGCTGGCGCGAGCCTTGTGCCAATCCACGCCGATCTTATTGCTCGATGAACCCACGGCGCATCTGGATCTGCAATATCAAGTTGGTTTATTGGAATTAATTCACGAACTTGCTCACAAGGAAAATTTAGCTGTCTTGATTGCATTGCACGATCTCAATCTCGCCTCCCATTACGCGGACAGAGTCGCTTTGCTCGTTGGAGGTCACCTCAAAGCGATTGGAACCCCGCGCGAAGTGCTGACCGCTAAATTGATCTCGGAGGCATATTGCCTGCCCGTTCAGGTGGTTGAGCATCCTTTTTTGAATGTTCCGCTGGTATTACCAGATTCGGGGAAATAAAAAAGCCGCCCACGCATGGACGGCTAAAATTTAATATAAGGGCGGCTATCTCACAAAATAAATGATCGAAACGATCACACCAATTGTGACCACTGTCCAACGTAAAGTGGATGGTTTGACTTTACCTGCCAATTTTCCGCCTAGCGTGCCGCCGATCAACGCTCCAACAGCCATCACTAAAGCTATTGGCCAAACCACTTTCCCAGAGAAGATGAAAAATACCGCGGCGGCCACGTTGACCGAGAACGCCACAGCCTGCTTCAGGGCGTTAAGACGCGTGAGCGTGTCTTCCAGAGTTAATCCCAAAGCAGAGAGAACGATCACGCTCAATCCCGCGCCGAAATATCCGCCATAGATTGAAGCCAGCCCAACAGGCAGCCAGGACAATTTTTCCAGTTTCGAGCCGTGACCTTCTCCCATGCGCTTGATCAACCACGCGCGGACGGGGTCTTGAATGGCGAGCAGACCGGAGGCAAGCAAAATTAAATATGGCACGAGATCCTTGAACAACTTTTCGCCTGTTTGCAGAAGAAGAAATCCGCCAAGCACGCCGCCGATAATACTGGCCGGGACAATGATCCACAGACGATGCTTTTGTCCTTGTAGATCCTTCATCTGCGCGAGCGTGCCGCCGAAATAGCCAGGGCACAGCGCCACGGTGTTGGTCACATTCGCGGCCACAGCGGGGATGCCTAAAAAGGTGAGAACGGGAAAAGTGATCAGAGTTCCGCCGCCTGCAAGTGCGTTGACCCCGCCCGCAGCAAGAGCGGCCAAGCCTGCAAATACAAAATCTAATATGCTGAGATCCATGTTGAATTCCTTAATTGGTCTGGGATGAAACAGGGGCTAGTATAGCATCAATGTTTTTTCACAAACGAGTTTGTAAAACGCCTTATAATTTCATTCCATGACCACATACTTCATCACTGGCGGACTCGGCTTCCTCGGACAATATATCGTGCAGGCGATTCACGATCACGACCCGCAGGGAGAACTGCGGGTGTTGGTCCGCACGAAACGCAAAACGATTTTGGAAATTGAAAAACTAGATCGAATAAAGTGGGTACACGGCGAGTTGACCCAGCCTGAATCCTTTGCGGAACAACTCAAAGGCGTGGACACGGTCATTCATAACGCGGCGATGGTTTCCTTCAAAAAAGCGGATGCGCAAAAGGTCTATGATGCGAACGTGATCGGCACGCATAATCTTGCTGAGGCGGCGCGTAAAGCGGGTTGTAAAAATTTTGTTTTCATCAGTTCCATTTCTGCTGTTGATTTCCGACCACCGCAAATGACGGATGAAACCATGATCCCCGATCTTGAGTTCAAACGCAAAAATGATATTTATGGATACACCAAACTGTTGAGCGAAAATGAATTGAAGGAAATGTCGGGCGAACTGCGCGTCATCATCCTTAACCCAAGCGTGATTCTCGGCCCCGGCTCGGAGCGCGTGGAAACCGTCATCAAAGCTGTCCGCAAAATGCCTTTCCTGCCGACGATGGATTATGTCAACGCTTTTGTGGATGTGCGCGACGTAGCGCATGCGGTCACTCTTGCGCTGATAAAGGGTCACAGCGGCGAGCGGTATATTGTCTCAGCCCATAATGCGCGCATGGTTGATTTCACACGCGAGATCATCAAGCATATCAAAAAGGATCTGCAAGTGGTTGTGTTGTCGCCATTCGGTCTGAGTCTCATGGATGGATTTGTGTCCCTGCTGGATCTTCTGCGCCTTAACCCTGGCATTCGCCGTCCTTCGCAAATGAACATCGATAAACCCTGTTCTTACGAAAAAATAAAACGTGAAATGAACTGGAGGCCGACTTATTCGCTTGAACAATCAATTGTCGATTCGATTACGTCGGTCAACGCTTGACTCTCCCCGCCCTCGCTCGTATAATCCCAGCCATTCAGAAGTAGTAGGTAATTGTCTCTCTGACAGAAAAGAAGGTCATAGGCTGTGAGCCTTCGCAGAAAAGAATTGCTGAAGTCATCTGAAATCACTGGCGAAGAAAGCCTGAACACTGGTTACTAGACCGCCACGGGAATGCCCGTTACAGCATGGACTGATGAATGTCAGTCACAAAGTGCAGTCGCAAGGCTGAACTGAGGTGGTACCGCGGAGCAATACTTCGTCCTCAACTTGGATGAAGTATTTTTGTTTAATATTTTATGCGTCATTGCGAGGGCGATAGCCTGACACTTGCGCTGCACGCCAGTGCAGTGAGCAATCTCCAATTAAATAGGAGATTGCTTCGTCGGGAAGAGCACCCTCCTCGCAATGACATGAGGAGACCGAATGACCAAACACGAACTGCCAAAAGCTTATGACTTCAAATCCACGGAACAGCGTATTTATTCCATGTGGGAAACAGGCGGATATTTCAAGCCGCATAACGATCCCAACAAACCCGATTTCGACCCGAACGTCAAACCGTTCGTCATTTCGATTCCCCCGCCCAATGTGACCGGCGAACTGCATATCGGTCACGCCATGTTCGTCAGCGTCGAAGATCTGATGATCCGCTATCACCGCATGAAAGGTTTCTCCACTTTATGGGTTCCAGGTTCAGATCACGCCGGCATCGCCACGCAATTAATGGTGGAACGTGACCTGCTCAAGAATGAGGAAATTACCCGCGAAGAATTGGGACGTGAAAAATTTGTCGCGCGCACCTGGGAGTGGAAGAAGAAATACGGCGGCATGATCTACAACCAGATCCGACGCCTCGGCGCATCCTGTGACTGGGACCGCGAACGCTTCACCCTTGACGAGGGGCTGAGCCGGGCAGTTCGAGAGGCATTTGTGCGCCTGTATGAAAAAGGACTGATCTATCGCGGTCCGCGTCTCATCAACTGGTCACCTGGACTTAAGACCGCAGTTTCAGATTTGGAAGTGGAATATAGCGAAGAGCAGGCCACGTTATATTATTTTAAATATATGATCGCAGGCTCAGATGAATTCATTCCTGTGGCAACCATCCGTCCCGAAACGATTCTTGGGGATACCGCTGTTGCGGTCCACCCTGAGGATGAACGCTTCAAGAAATTCATTGGCAAAAAAGCCATCGTGCCGATTCTTGGCCGCGAGATTCCCATCATTGCCGACGATTACGTCAGCATGGAATTTGGTACGGGCGCGTTGAAGATCACACCCGGTCACGACCCGAACGACTATGCCATCGCGCAGCGTCACAACCTACCGATCATATCCATGCTCGATAAAGAAGCAAAGGTCAACGAGAATGGCGGGCAGTATAAAGGTCAGGACCGGATCGTGGCCCGTAAAAACATCTGGGCGGACATGCAAGCCGCGGGACTCGTCCTCAAGACCGAGCCGTACACCACCACCATTCCACGCTCACAACGCGGCGGGGAGATCGTCGAACCGATGATCTCCGAGCAGTGGTTCGTCAAAATGGAATCGCTTGCCAATGCCGGGCTGGATGCCGTGCGCGATGGACGCATCAAGATCGTGCCCGAACGTTTTGAAAAAGTTTATTACAACTGGCTCGACAATATCAAAGATTGGTGCATCAGCCGCCAGCTTTGGTGGGGACATCGCATCCCCGTTTGGTATTGTCCCGATAACCACATGACCGTGGCGCGTGAAGACCCGACGCAATGCGCGACCTGCGGCTCGAAGGAAATTCATCAAGATGATGATGTGTTGGATACATGGTTCTCTTCGGGCTTGTGGCCGTTCTCCACGTTGGGCTGGCCCGAGCAGACTCCAGATCTGAAATATTTTTACCCGACCTCCTACATGGAAACGGGTTATGACATCTTGTTCTTCTGGGTCGCGCGTATGATCATGTCTGGTTTGGAATACACGGGACAGGTTCCGTTCCATACCGTTTACCTGCATGGACTTGTGCGCGATGAGCATGGACATAAAATGTCCAAGACCAAGGGCAATGTGCTCGACCCGCTGATTGTGATGGACGAGTTTGGCACGGATGCGCTGCGCTTCACAATGTTGGTCGGCTCCACGCCCGGCAATGATACGAACGTCGGCATTAAGAAAGTGGAAGCCAACCGCAACTTCGCCAATAAGATCTGGAATGCGGGCAGGTTCGTGATCAATGCGATTGATTCACTGGACGATGGACCGCAGACCGTGGACAGTACGGTCAACGGTCAACCGTCCATGGCCTGGTCTTTGGCTGATAGTTGGATCTGGGCCAAACTTCAAACCCTCATCCGCGATGTGGAGCGTCAATTCCAGAACTTCCAGTACGGACAGGCTGGTCAGCAAATTTATGAATTCCTCTGGTCTGACTTCGCTGATTGGTACGTGGAGATCTCGAAGGGACAGTTACAGAACGCAGAAAGCAGAAGGCAGACTGTAGAGACTCTCGTGCGCGTGTTTGATATTACGCTGCGTTTGCTGCATCCCTTCACGCCTTTCATCACCGAAGAAGTGTGGGGACATCTGCGAACCGCGCTGCTTGATTCCCCGATCTCGCATCTCGCCAAAGACTGGCCTGAAGTTTTGATCGTTGCGAAATTCCCCGATCCGCGTGAAACCGAAGGCTGGGAAGAACCCAAGATCGCGGATTTCACATTGATTCAAGAATTGGTGCGTTCGATCCGCAACCTGCGCTCGGAGAAAAACATTGCGCCATCGAAGAAACTCGCAGCGCAAATCGCGGCAGGCGACAAAACTGACCTGCTTAAAGAACAGACGCAAATGATCGCTTCACTGGCGGGCCTTGACCACTCTCTGTTAACCATTCAAACGTCTCTCAAAGACAAACCCGCAGACTCTGTCGCTATTGTGGCTGGCTCTATCGAAATATATATTCCCCTCACCGGCATGGTGGATCTGGCGAATGACAGGCCGCGTCTTGAAAAAGAATTGAAGGAGGCGCAGTCACACATAGAGCGACTTGAAAAACTACTCTCCAGTGACTTTGCCAACAAAGCGCCCGCCGCGCTGGTTGCGAAAGAAACTGAGAAATTGGCAGCGTATAAAGATACAGCTGAAAAGATCAGCGCGCAGCTGATGTAAAGTAGTTGAAATTTATGTGCAGGGGCGATGTTAAATCGCCCCTTTTTATTATCACTGATAAAATTATGGATAGTTGCAGTGATTTGATAAGGAGAATCCATGTCCACTACCGAACAGAAATTACAGGAACTCAAGACCCGCCTGCTCGAGATCGGCGATCTTAATCACATTAACGCCCTGCTTGGCTGGGATCAATCCACCTACATGCCAGCTGGCGGAGCGGAAGCCCGCGGACGTCAGTCTGCGCTGATGGCACAAATGGCGCAGGAAAAATTTATTGACAAGGAGATCGGCAATCTGCTTGATGATCTTCAGTCTTATGAAGAAAGCCTGCCTTATGATTCCGATGACGCCAGCCTGATCCGCGTCACACGCCGCGAATATGAACGCGCGCTCAAAATACCGCCAGAATTTATCGGTGAATTGAACGAACATGCAGCTGCTGCTTATCAAGCCTGGGCTGAGGCTCGTCCGGCAAATGATTTTGCCAAAGTCCGCCCGGGGTTGGAAAAGACTCTCGATCTCAGCCGTAAACTGGCGGAGTATTTTCCCGGTTACGAGCATATCGCCGACCCGCTGATCGACTTTGCTGATGTTGGTATGAAGGCTTCGAGTGTGCGCACATTGTTCGCCAGCTTGCGCGATCAGCTTGTTCCGATCGTACGCGCCATTACATCACAGCCTGCCGCGGATAATTCAGTGCTTCATAAGCATTATCCCGAAGCGGATCAACTGGCCTTTGGCGCAGAAGTGGTCAAACAGCTTGGCTATGATTTCAATCGCGGCCGTATTGATAAGACCCATCATCCTTTCATGACGAAATTCTCTTTGGGCGATGTGCGCATTACCACGCGCGTCAAAGAGGATGACTTTGGCGACTGTCTCTTCAGCAACATGCATGAGGCAGGTCACGCCATGTATGAGCAAGGCATTGATATGTCATACGAGGGAATGCCCCTCGGAGGTGGAACAAGCGCAGGCGTGCATGAATCGCAGTCCCGTTTATGGGAAAACATTGTCGGCAGGAGTCACGGTTTTTGGGAATATATGTATCCCAGCTTGCAGGCGAAATTCCCAGAACAACTTAATGGCGTTTCACTAAGCGCGTTCTATGCGGCCATTAATAAAGTGGAGAAATCGCTCATTCGCACCGATGCAGATGAGGTCACATATAACCTGCATGTGATGCTGCGATTCGATTTTGAAGTACAACTGCTCGAAGGATCACTTTCCATTCGCGACCTGCCTGAAGCCTGGCACGAGCGCTTCGAACATGACTTTGGAATTGTCCCGCCCAACGACAGTGATGGTGTCCTGCAGGATGTTCACTGGTACGCTGGCGTGATCGGCGGCTCGTTCCAGGGATATACATTGGGTAATATTCTTTCAGCGCAGTTCTATAACTCCGCGCTCAAGGCACATCCTGAAATTACGAATGAAATCGCGCAAGGTAAATTCAGCACCTTGCACGGCTGGCTGCGTGAAAATATTTATCGCCACGGAAGCAAGTTTACTGCACCTGAGATCGTTGAACGCGCCAGCGGATCAGCGCTGACCATCGAACCATACATCGACTATCTCAAAACAAAGTACGGCGCGCTGTACACGCTGTAATGTTATAATCATCACAACTTAATAACCTTCGGGGCAGGGTGACCCTTGTGTAATATTGCAAGTGAATTCCCGATCGGTGGTAAAGCCCACGAGCCTCTTTGGGCAGTGACAGTTTCTTTATTGAGAAACAGGCGCCGCATAAAGCAAGCATGACTCGGTGTAATTCCGAGGCCGACAGTATAGTCTGGATAGTAGAAGGTAGAAACAACATGACCCGCGCGGGTTGATGTGTTGATTCACGCCCCGAAAACAGTGAATGTTTTCGGGCTTTTTATTCTGACGTGATTCCGCATCTGACTCCGCGCCGGCCTGCGTCTGCGCCCCGAAACTTAAACGTTGCGAGGCGCATTTTGTTTTCCATCGCTTTCGCGGCGTTCCCGCCGCCGAGGACGGTGGCAAGAGCAAAACTTATGAAACCATCATTCTCCCGCTGGCTTGGACTTATTTCCATTCTCCTTGGCATTCTTGCCTGGGACGTGATCGTTCGCATCAGTGACCTGCCCAAATTCATCCTCCCCTCTCCAATGGATGTGTGGACGCGTATGCTCAAGTCCCTTGCAGATGGAAGTTTATTATTGCACTCGGGATATACGCTGATCGAGATCTTGCTTGGCTTGTTCTTTGGTGTATGTTTTGCAACCATTATCGGATATATGTTGGCGAAGTCACGCTCACTTGAAAAGATATTGTCCCCGTATTTGGTGGCGAGCCAGGCAATCCCCATTGTGGCAGTTGCGCCTTTGCTAGTGCTGTGGTTTGGGTCGGGCATCACATCCAAAGTTTTGATCTGCGCGCTGATCGTGTTCTTTCCCGTTTTGGTCAACACAGTTGTCGGTATCCGCGCCGTGCCGCCTGTTCTGTATGACCTGATGAATTCCGTCCGCGCGACCCGCTGGCAGATTTTGTTGAAGTTGGAATTGCCTGCCTCTCTGCCCGTTCTGCTCGGCGGATTAAGGATCGGCGCAACATTATCCGTGATCGGCGCAATCGTTGGCGAGTTGGTGGATGCGAAAAATGGATTGGGATTTTTGTTGAAGGTTGGCGATTTTCAGTACGATACGTCCATGGTTTTTGTGGCGGTGTTCATGCTGGTGTCACTGGCTTTGATGTTGTATGGCATCGTGACAGTGCTTGAAAGAAGATTTTTGAAATGGCAAAAATAGCGTCATTGCGAGGAGGGCGTTCTTCCCGACGAAGCAATCCCCGGCGCCATGAGGGAGATTGCTTCGGACAAAGAACATGCCCTCGCAATGACATATACAAGGAGATACTATGTTGAAGAAATTAGTTTTACTCATGCTCGGGCTTGGACTCATTCTTTCGGCCTGCAGTAGTTCACAGGTTAAGAATGACGCAGGCGCGTTGACCAAGATACGTCTGCCGATGGGATACATCCCCAATATTCAGTATGCACCGTTTTATGCGGCCATCGAAAAAGGATATTTTAAAGATGCGGACATCGAGATTGAGTTTGATTATTCGTTCGAGACCGATGGCGTGAAGTTGGTGGGGGTGGGCGAACTTCCGTTTGCTGTGGTTTCTGGGGAACAGGTTTTGCTGGCGCGCGCGCAGGATGTGCCCGTGACTTATGTGGCCGCGTGGTATCAGCAATATCCCATTTCCGTGGTTTCAAAGGCTGATGCAAATATTTCCAAAACGGAAGATTTGAAAGGCAGGACAATTGGGTTGCCCGGCTTGTTCGGCGCGAATTATATTGGCTTGCGCGCCTTGTTGTTTTCCGCCGGGTTAAGCGAATCAGATGTGACGTTGGAAGAGATCGGTTTCAATCAGGTGGAGTTGGTCGCTGCGGGTAATCAGAGTATCATCGTTGGATATGCGGCGAATGAACCGATCCAATTACAGGCGCAGGGAATTGATGTGACCGAATTGCGTGTGTCTGATGCCGTTCAGCTTGCGGCGAACGGAATTCTCGCCAGTGAAAAAGTGATCACTGAAAACCCTGAATTGGTGAAAGGTTTTGTTGGCGCATTCTTGAAAGGTTTGCAATATACAATTGAAAATCCTGACGATGCTTACGCAATGAGCGCGGCTTATATCCCCAATTTTGCAGATCAAGATCAAAAAGTACAGAAGGAAATTTTGACCACATCCATTGATTTGTGGAAGACGGATCGCCTCGGCTACTCAGATCCGCAGGCGTGGGAGAACATGCAGAATATTTTGCTGGAGATGAAGTTGATCCCCGCGGAGATGGATCTGAGCAAGGCCTTCACGAATGAGTTTATTCCGTAATAGATTCATGTCATTGCGAGCGAGCGGAAGCGAGCGAAGCAATCTCCAACAAATTTGAGATTGCTTCGTCAGGCTAAAGCCTTCCTCGCAATGACGAAGATGATATGTTAATCAACCCCATCCTCACTGTAAAAGATTTGAACGTTGTTTTCCCTGACAACAACGGCGGACTTCACGCGCTTGAGGATATTTCTTTTGAAGTTTGTCCGCAGGAATTTATTTGTTTTCTGGGGCCGTCCGCTTCGGGTAAAACCACCCTCTTGAAAATACTTGCGGGATTGCTCACGCCTTCTTCAGGCGAATTGAATTTTATCCACAACCAGCATCCGAAGATCGGCATGGTCTTTCAGCAGGCTAACCTCATGCCCTGGCGCACCGTGATCGACAACATCAAACTTCCGCTGGAACTGGAAGGCATGAGCAACGAAGATGCACGCTTCAAAGCGCAGGAGATGATCGAGCTGGTTGGTCTGCGCGGATTTGAAGACTCGTGGCCGCGGGATCTTTCCGGCGGAATGGCACAGCGGGTTGGGATCGCCCGCGCGCTCATCCATGACCCGGACCTGCTCCTGCTCGACGAGCCTTTTGGTGCGCTGGATGCGATCACCCGCGAGCGCATGTGGGTGGAGTTATCACGCATCTGGCAGGCCAGACAAAAGACTGTCATTATGGTGACCCATTCCATTAATGAGTCTTTGTTTTTGGCAGACAGGGTTTTGGTATTAACGCAGCGTCCCGGTAAAATAAAATTGGATGTGGAGGTTGACCTGCCACGCCCAAGAACAGACGATATTCGGTATACGCCGCACTTCGGGGAATTGGCGCGTAAACTGCGGGATGCGATCGAATAACTGTTAGTAGGAATTTACGGCTTCATCCAGTTCCTTGAAAATTTTGAAGATGGTGTTGAAACCGACCATGTCCAGAATGTTCGCCACCTCGGGCTGGGGATTGAACAACTTGAAGTGTTCCTGTCCCCCGCTGGCAAATCCGCTGCGGCCCATTTTACGGTACGCGCTCCAGCCTTGATCCGGGCTGGGCGGCTGTTCTCCGCGCATCAACAACGCGAGGTTATGAAAAGCGACCATGCCAGCGCTGCTGATATAAGATAAGTCCGTCAGATCGAGCAGAATATCGCGAACGCCGGACTTGTACAATTCATGGCCCTTGTCGATCAACTGCTGATAATTCATTCCATCCAAACGGCCGTCGAGACTGATGATCGTCACCGGCACGCGTCCCTGCTTTTGTGAAACCGAAATTGTCATATTACTCTCCTGCCATCTGGTTTTTCATAAATTATAAACTTGATTTATGGATCGCACTTTGGTTGAAGGTATCCGCTATTCCGAGCCCAACCCATCCACGATCTCCTGCCTGTGTTTCTGATAATCGCGTAAAAGCGAATCGACACAACGCGCCACGGTGGCAGGGTTATCGCGGTAATGGATGACGCCGGTATCCAATTCCCATTCGCCCGCACTGATCGTTTTCAAGTAAATGACGAGGACATCCTTGGTGGATTCGATCTCTTTTAAAAGTTCATCACGGTCTGTGGATGGGAATTGTTTTAGGAACTTCGCATTGACCTTGCGATAATCATTTGTGCCATCGTAAAAGTAAAAAGGTTCCGCGCCTTCGCGCAAGGCGCTGCAGCCCGCCAGCGTGATGCGATTCCAGCCGATAAAATGCGCGGCAATATCACGCGGAGTCCAATCGCCAAGGGATTTTAGGAAATTCTGTAAAGAAAGACCCCGCATGGTTTCCATGAAAGCGGTGTAGGAAGTTTCCAGGTCTGCGAGTTGTTTGTCCTTGGTATCAAACATGCGAACCCTCCTGTTTATTGGCTAGCAATTCCAGCATCTTCCTTGTTGCCTCTGCAACTTCATACATTGCCTTATTAAATACTTCTTCATTTGCTTTGGACGGCTTTCGATACCCGCTGACCTTCCTGACATATTGCAATGCCGCCTCTTGAATTTCCTGTTCGGTGACAGGATGATCCATGTTGCGTAAGGGTTTTATGCTTCGACACATAATTGTCTCCTATACTTTTGGCCAATCTAACAATAAGACTTCTGCCAATAAACGCGAGTTCACATTTTTGTCCATCTTTTCCAGGACACACTCGAGGTCACCAACCACGCGCCGCGCTGCGGATAGATCCAACCGACTCGCGAGGAATTCGATCTCCATATTCCTGTCCACATTGACCAACGGAGTTTCAGCGCCTGCCGCGCGTAACATTACATCGCGCCAGTATGAAAGCCAGATCAAGATGACCTGACGCATTCCTTCCTTGTCTTTTGAAAGTTTATCCGCATAAGCGAATTTTTCCACACGTGAGGCAGGCAGAAGCGTTTGAAGATCGTTCAGGCGTTCCTCCCGCTTTTCAAGCAGGGTCATGTCATCCACGAGTCTGCGGGCGTAACCGGGGCGGCCTCCGCTGATGTGGGCAAGCAGGCGGGATTGTTCTATTTCCACTCCATGCTTGAGCAAGTCCGATTCGATTGAGGAAATTGGGAGGGCGCGCAACCGCAACACTTCGCAGCGCGAGACAATGGTTGGCAAAAGTTGTTCGGGAGTGTCAGCGGTTAACAGAAGAATTGCATGAGCAGGCGCTTCTTCGAGAGTTTTTAACAAGGCGTTCGCGGCGCTGTCATTGGCTTCTTGAAAACGTAAAAACAAAGCCACGCGATATTTTGCCTGATAAGGTTTCAGCGATAGTGAATGTTGTACGGCACGCACATAATCCACCTTTAAAGTCCCGTTTTCTTTTGGTAATCCATCGTCATCCAGGGCTTGAATCACATTCAGGTCAGGATGCTGCATGGAATCTATCTGTTTGCAATCGCGGCACGTGCCACAGGGAATCCCCGCGGCAATGGGCATTGTACAGTTTAATGCTTGAGCGAGACGCAATGCTAAAGTCCGCCGGCCCAGGCCGGGCGGTCCGCAGAAAAGATACGCGTGGCGAACTTCTCCGCGCGCGACCTGCTGTTGGAGCATATCCACGGCCCATTCGTGTCCGATCAAATTCCAATTATCTGCCATAATACTTAATCGTAAATCATTCCTGTCCTGCGCGCAAACGCAAATAGGAATCATATCGTTCTGGATGAATAGTTCCAGTCTTCAGCGCAGCCAGCACTGCGCAGCCTGGTTCGTGTTTGTGAGAGCAATCGCTGAATTGGCATTGCGGCACAAGATCGCGCAAGTCGGGGAAGTACGCGTCGATCTCCTCGGCTTCAGTATCCCACAGCGCGAGGCTTTTCCAGCCGGGCGTATCCGCCACATATCCGCCGCCATCGAGTGCGAACATCTGGCGGGTCACGGTGGTGTGCCTGCCCTTGTTCATGGCGGAACTGATCTCGTTCACGGCGAGGCCAAGGCCAGCCTGCACCTCATTCAGCAGGCTGGATTTCCCCACACCGCTCGGTCCTGCCAGTGCGCTGATCTTGTTCTGCAATTGCGCCTTCAGTTCATCCAATCCAGTGCGTGTTTTTGTGGATGTATAAATGACCCGGTAACCAATGGATTCATAGACGCGAAAAAGTTCCTTTGCATTGTCCACGAGGTCTGTTTTGTTCGCGATGATCACTGCGGGTATCTTCTGCTTTTCAGTGATTACAAGGAAACGATCCAGCATTCTGAATTTCGGATTTGGATTCGCGCATGCAAAGACGAATACTGCCTGATCGGCATTTGCCAGCAATACCTGCTGATAGATTCCCTGGGGGCGCGGATCCAATCTGACTATAGCCTGTTTGCGTTCCTCAACAGTTTCTATCGCCCCGGAACCGTCTGCGAGCAGTTCGATCTGCACATAATCACCCAGCGCGGCGATATCGCCAATGGCTCTGCCTTGCTTAAGTTTGCCTCTCAAGCGGCAAATGACAAGACCCTCACCGGTCTCTACTGTAAAGAAACCGGATTGGGCCTTGATGATCAAACCGCGTTTATATATTTCGCTTGTCAAATAATTACCTGCTTGTTATCACGGAGCAACAACTCCGCCAAATGGAGTTGGCGTATACGGTGGAAAGCCAATTGGGCCAAAGGAAGGCACACTCTGAGGACTTCCGTAATAATAAGTTTCAGCCATCGCCCTGAAGATCGGAACAGCATACTCAGAGCCTTCGCCGATATTTTCAACAATAGCCACAATTGCGATATCCGGCAGCCCTGTGTTTGCTTCGTTCATTGTATACCCGGCAAACCATGCATGTGATTTTCCATTTCCAGATTCTGCCGTACCGGTCTTGCCGGCTACGTCAAACTGCTCTATAAAGCCGCGCAAATTAAATCTTGCAGTTCCACGCGGATTATTTGTGACCATAAACAACGCTTCTTGAAGTGTTGTTAAATTATCCGTGCGTAGAAGCAGAGTGCCTTGCGCCTCTGGCTTAAAGACCAATACAGGATCGCCATCTATCGGTTGGATCTTTTCAACGATCTGCGGCCTGTATAAGGTCCCGCCATTTGCGATGGCGGCGATAAATCTCGCCACCTGCAGGGGAGTGACCTGTACATCGCCCTGGCCAATGGCCTGATTCACGGCATCGATCTCACCGGCCGGTTCGAGTATTTGTCCCGTGGCTTCTTCCACTTGTTCGATGCCGGTGCGAGATCCAAGCCCAAATGCGCGCGCCATTTTTGCGATATCGCCGCCGCGATCCCAATTTCTAAACAGGTCCAATCCAATGTGCCAGAAATAAGGATTGCACGAACGCATTAATCCTTCTTGTAAAGTAAGCAAGCCGGATGGTTTTTCCGTGGAGTCGTTACAAGCTTCGCCGGCGGCAATGGCATCCTGGCAATGCTGCCATGTCCAGTCATGCAGAACAACATCTTCGAGTTCTGTGAAATCATACTGGCAATCATAGGGAGTTTCTTTCAAATATAAACCGCTTTCCAACGCGGCTGCAAATGTAATGATCTTGAAGACCGATCCAAGCGGATATTGTCCCTGCGTGGCGCGGTTGAGGAGAGGCTCGTTGAAATCATTTACACTGCTATTATTAGGGTTGGCAGGATCGAAAAAGTTGGGGTCAAAATCTGGACCGGAGGCAATCGCCAAAATACGGCCAGTATCCACTTCCATGACCACGATCGCGCCGCGGAAATATTCAATCGCCTGCTGAGCATACTTTTGCATATTCCCATCGAGCGTTAGATATACTGAGTCGGCAGGTTTGGGTTCGCTTTGTTGTCCAAGAGTGGAAATAATCTGTCCAGTGGGACCGACCACGCGCAGGATTCCGCCGTGTTGACCAGCCAGATAATCTTCCGCCCATCTTTCCACACCGGTCTGTCCGATTCTTTCGGTTCCGTTGTATCCAAGGCGGCGATAGGCGTCGTATTGTTCAGGCGAAATGGATAACGTATACCCAACGGATTGGGGCGCGATGCCCGTGCCAAAATAATATCGTGACTTATATTCTGTGGCTACCACTCCGCCGCCCATTGTAATAATACCCTGTGCTTCTTCCCGCGTGGCTTCGCACATCGGCAGATACCAACCAGGACCGTTTAAATCGATCTGATCCTCGATAAATTTTGGGTCATAGCCGCAAAGCCTGCCTATGGCAGCTGTCATACCGCTGCGGTTATTGGGGTCAATCTCTTCCGTCTGGATGCCTATGGCAAATACATCCGCCTGTGAGACGACCGGTTGTCCATCTTTATTATAAATATCACCCCGCGCAGGCACACTATATTCCATCGCGAGCTGGTTTCCGCCAATGAGCTCGGGAAGAATGAGGCCGTCTTCCCACTGTACTTTCCAGACGCTTTCTTCGTTGACCAGGTTCATCGGGATATCCCGTTGAATGTCGCCGACGAGCGTGGTGTGATAAGTAATTCGATAAGCAACCTGTGCGTTGGTCGGGCTGAGCAGAGAGGATAATATGGAAAATTCCAGACTGGCGGCGCTCATCTCGTTCAACGCGTTTTTATACCGTTTGGAGAAATCTTCCAGCGTGATCGCGTCACGGCTGGATCTGGTCAGCATATCGTACATGCCGGTGTAATCATCCTTTTGCATTGCTTCCAAATATTTTGTTACTGCCGCCTGCGCGTCCGGCGCGGGGGTAATACGCACCTGCGCTGTGGGCAAAGGCGTGGACGTGGCAAAAAGATTATTGATCGGGTTGCCTCCCGTTCCCCCAGTCTGACCCGAGCCACAGGAAGAGAGGAATGCCAGCGCTAAAATAATATTGATCCAACGTATACCTTTCATTTTTTTCCTTTTATGGTTGCGAATCGCGAAGAATCACACTCGAAACCAGACATTGATAATTCAAAAGGGTTTGACATGCTGACGGCACATCTGCCGTTGGATATAACTCCAATTGTCGTAGTGCCCGCGTGACATGGCACATCGGCAAGCCCATCACACTGGCATAGCATCCATTCATGGATGCGACCGGCTGAAAGTCGGGATGTTGGATAGCATAAGCGCCAGCCTTGTCCATTGGGTCGCCAGTATTGACATACTTCGTGATCTCTGCATCTGAATAATCACGCATGGGAACATCTGTTATGCATAACTCGGCCAGCATTTTTCCATCGTAAACCTGATAGAAAGCGACACCTGTAAACACCTGGTGGGTATGCCCGCGTAATTGTTTGAGCATTCGTTCGGCATCTGCTTTATCTGTTGGCTTGCCAAGTATGGAGCCGCCATCCACGACAGCAGTATCGGAGCCAATGATGATATTTTCAAGGGATGCTTTCGCTGCCACTGCGAGGGCTTTGGCTTGCGCAAGCCGTAAAACATAATCTCTGGGTGACTCGCCTGCGAGCTGGCTTTCATCCACATCTGAAACGATGATATCGAACTCCCAGTTCCCAAGTGCAAGTAATTGCCTGCGGCGCGGAGAATTGGACGCTAACAATAATTTTTTTTCTTCAGTCACGCAAAGAATTCTAACACAATCTTTTTTGATGTTTCTTAATGGGATATGAGCGCAAATGATCGCTGCTCGTCTCTGGCAGGTTCTTCTTTCACGTTGTACAATACTGGAAAATCTGTCTAGTCAATGCGGAGGCGAAATGAAAGAGTTAAAGGAAAGAATTAAGAAAGATGGGCAAGTTCTGGGGAATGGAATTTTGAAGGTGGATAGCTTTATCAATCATCAAGTTGACCCTTCATTGATGGATGCGTGTGGACGCGAATTTGCGAAACGCTTTGCAAACGTCGGCGCGACAAAAATACTCACAGCTGAGATTTCCGGTATTGCCCCTGCGCTTACCACCGGGCTTCATCTTGGATTGCCGGTTGTGTATGCGCGCAAGACAAAGCCCATCACGATGCCTGATCAAGTTTATCTCACCCTTGCGCCTTCACACACAAAGGGACGCATGGTCGAGTTGATCGTCTCTCCTGAATATCTCGCGAACAATGAAAAGGTACTCATCATTGACGATTTCCTCGCTTCCGGCGCGACCATTCTTGGTCTTGTTCGTCTGGCAGAAGCTGCCGGCTCGCAAATTGTCGGCATCGGCGCGCTGATCGAAAAGGATTTCGAAGGCGGGCGAGAAGCGCTTAAGCCTGTGGGCGTTCAAGTCGAATCTCTGGCTTGCATCGCTTCGCTGGATAACAACACGATCACCTTTGTAGATTAACCTCCAAACATTGAAACGCTTACTGCGGATTCCGATTATCATTCGTTTGATCGGATGGATCTTCGCCCATATGAGTTTCCTCGTCCCAGTCGCGCGTCTGCGCGAGACCTCGAACCTGATCGCGTTTCAGCATCCTTCTCCCAGCTATAAGTTTCACGTGCTGATCGTGCCGAAGCGTGAAGTCGCATCCCTGGCGCAACTTGACCCAGCGGATACCGCCTTCCTGACCGACCTATATTCCACAGTCCAAAGCCTTGTGGATGAATTCCATTTACAGGCCTATCGTCTCATTGTGAATGGCGGGGAGTATCAGGATTTTCCGCATTTGCATTTTCATTTGATTTCAGATTTTTCAGGTCAAAAGTCAAAGGTCTAAAGTCCGCCTTTGACTTTTGACTTTCAACCTTCGACCCAGGAATAATAAATGACAGAATCCATTGCCATTCTCGATTTCGGTTCGCAATACGCGCAGATCATTGCGCGGCGTGTACGTGAAGCAAATGTTTATTGTGAGTTATTCCCGTGGGATGCGCCGCAGGAAAAGATCCTCTCGATCAACCCCAAGGGATTCATCCTCTCCGGCGGACCAAAATCAGTATATGAAGAGAACGCGCCGTATATTCAAAAATTTATTTTAGAGTCAGGCCTGCCCATTCTTGGAATTTGCTATGGAATGCAGGCTTTAACACACGCGCTCGGCGGTGAAGTCAGCCCGTCTTCTGAGCGTGAATACGGCTCGGCGATTTTGGTCCCATTGATGCCTTCTATTTTGTCTGTGCTCTCGCAAGTGTGGATGTCACACGGTGACAGGATCACGCGCATGCCCGATGGATTTGTTGCATTGGCGAAATCGGGCAACAGTCCCTTCGCGGCGATGGGCGATATGCAGAGAAAATATTTTGGCGTGCAATTTCACCCTGAAGTGCATCACACGCCCAATGGAACTGAACTGCTCAAATATTTTGCAACTGACATTTGCGGAGTCAAACCTGACTGGACTCCTTCCTCCATTATTGAGGCAAGTGTCAAACGGATCCGTGAACAGGTCGGCAAGGAACGTGTGCTTGCGGCTGTCAGCGGTGGCGTGGATTCAACGGTCGCGGCGGCCTTGGTGCATAAAGCGATTGGCGATCAACTCGTCACTGTCTTTGTGGATACCGGTTTACTACGCCACAAAGAAGGCGAGCAAGTTGCATCCGCCCTGCGCGGCGGGCTTGGTGTTGAGTTGATCACAGTCGAAGCCAGCGATGATTTTCTCGGTGCGTTGAAAGGCATTACAGATCCTGAGCAAAAACGCAAGATCGTTGGTGAAAAATTTATCCGCATTTTTGAGCGGGAAGCAAAAAATGTAGGTAAACCAAAATTTTTAGTGCAGGGGACGATCTATCCTGATGTGGTCGAATCCTCCGGTCCAGACCGCAGCAAGGCAGAAAAGATCAAGTCGCATCACAACGTGGGCGGATTGCCAGAAGACATGGAATTTGAACTCGTTGAGCCATTGCGCTATTTGTTCAAGGATGAAGTTCGTCTGGTGGGCGAAGCGCTCGGGCTGAGTGAAAGCCTCGTTTGGCGGCAGCCATTCCCAGGTCCAGGCTTGACCGTGCGCTGTCTTGGGGAGTGTACGCCGCAGCGTGTGTCACGTCTGCGGGCGGCGGATTTCATCCTGCAGGAGGAATTATCCAAAGCAGGCGTTTTAGGAAAAGGCGGCTCGGCTTCTCAGGCGTTCGTGGTTTTGCTCCCCGTGAAATCTGTGGGCGTGATGGGCGACCAAAGAACATATCAGGAGGCGGCCGCCATCCGCGTGGTGACGACCGAGGATTTTATGACCGCTGATTGGGCGCGCCTGCCGCACGAATTATTGGCGAAAGTATCCAGCCGCATCGTTAATGAAGTGGACGGAATTAATCGGGTAGTGTATGATATTACGAGTAAACCTCCCGCTACGATCGAGTGGGAATAGGAGAGACCGTGAATAATTTTAATTTTGGCGAAATACTTACCCGCGCCTGGCAGATCGTCTGGAAGAATAAGGTTCTTTGGATCTTTGGCATTCTTGCCAGCTGCGCGCGCGGCGGAGGGGGCGGTTCCGGCAGCAGCGGTAATTCTGGATACCGCACCGGCTCTGAAGATTCCCCCTTCTCAACCAACCAATTCGAGCAGTTCGCAGAACAAGCCAAACAGTTTCTTGAGAATAATCTGTGGATCATCATCGCTGTTACAGTAGCAATCATTCTTTTGTCCTTGCTCGCGTATTTCCTGGGGATGATGGGCAGGATCGGCTTGATCAAAGGTGTTTCTCAGGCTGAAAAAGGAATTAACCTTCCAGCCTTTGGGGAGATATGGGCAGAGAGTATGCCTTTCTTCTGGCGCATCTTTGGTCTCAACTTTCTATTTGGCTTGGCTTTCTTTGTCCTGATATTTCCAATGGTTATTATTGGCGTGGTCACGGCTGGAGTTGGCTTTTTATGCTTTCTTCCCCTGATATGCATCCTGGTTCCAATTGGCTGGGTGCTCTCCATTGTGATCGAGCAGGCTCAAAACGCCATCGTATTAGAAGACCTTAATGTGCTTGATGGATTTAAGCGCGGCTGGCAGGTTGCCAAAGCCAACGTTGGTCCCATGCTCATCATGGCGCTCATCCTTGCCTTTGGGGGCGGAATTCTTGGTGTGATCATTGCGTTGCCCATTATTATTACAGTGATCCCGCTCGCCATCGGCGCTGCTGCCATGAAGGAAGTGCTGACGCCTGTCTACATCGCATTGGCTTGCTGTGCTGTTTATCTGCCGATTCTGATCTTCTTGAACGGCGTCCTGACCGCCTATCTTCAAAGCGTGTGGACGCTCACCTACTTGCGCCTCACACAACCCAAAGAAGAAACTCCTTTGATCATTGAGGCAAATGCGTAAGTTCCTTGCTCTGCTTTTCAGCCTGAGCCTTGTTTTCAGCGCCGTATCAAAGGTGTCCGCACAGCAGAACCTTGCCAGCGCGGATCTTTATCCTGCGGATATTTCCGCCTTCCCGGTCGTTACTGCGCTTTTGGATGTTTTTGACTCTCAAAAATTTTTCGCTTCCGGACTTAAGCCCGAAGCTGTTTCTGTCGTCGAAGACGGCGCCCAACTCCCGGTTGACTCTCTGACCGAGATGGCGATTCCCTTACAGCTCGTGGTCGCTGTCAACCAGGGCACGCCGTTGGATGCACGCGATGCAAATGGCATTTCGCGCTTTCAACGCGTCGCACAGGTGATAGCTCAGTGGGCGCAAAGCCGTCCTGCCGACCTGCCCGATGACTTCAGCCTTGTAAGTCAGGCTGGAGCGGTCATCAACCACTCGAGCGCCGCGGATTTTGTTGTTGGGCTGGGAGGGTTCCAGCCCGATTTCCGCACATCCATACCTAATCTGCAATCCCTTGCCACCGCCATGGATACCGTCAGCGCACAGACCCCGCAACTTGGAATGAAGCGCGCCATACTTTTTATTACCCCTCAAATGCCTGAAGTTGACCTTGCGGCTACGCTTGAGCCGCTGATTCAGCGAGCGATCGAGAATCGGATCCGTATTTTTATCTGGTATGTGGATGCCAATACGACCTTTGCGACAACAAGCGCGGCAACATTCAATAATCTGGCTATCCAAACGGGTGGAACGATGTTCCAGTATTCCGGGGAAGAAAGATTTCCTGACCCTGAGGCTTATTTCTCACCCCTGCGCCGAACATATAAGCTCACTTACACATCCCGAGTAAAGACCACGGGGGAACACAGCGTTCGCGCGCAGGTGACATTGCCTTCAGGGTCGATCAACTCTTTCGACCAGAAATTCAGCGTGGATGTTCAGCCTCCCAACCCGATCCCGGTAACCCCGTCTTCACAGATCACGCGGCAAGCGCCTGCAGAAGACCCGTTTAGCGAATCTCTTTTACCTGCAGCGCAGGAACTTGAGATCATCATTGAGTTCCCAGACGGCCACCAACGAGCCCTGGCTCGGACAACTTTATATGTGGATGACAAGATAGCGGACGAGAATACAGTTGAGCCATTCAATAAATTCAGCTGGGACCTCACAGCGTATATAGAAAGCGGTGAACACCAGCTCGTTGTTGAAGCCGTGGATGTTCTTGGATTAAGCAAGACCAGTATGCCAGTGCCTGTTATAGTTACAGTGATAAAACCGCCAAGCGGGCCTGCCGCTTTTCTAGCGCAATATCGCACACAGATCACCTTTGGCGCCATCATCTTTGCGGGATTGATGCTTTTTCTCATTCTCTTGAGCGGGCGCTTGCGGATCCCATCTCTCCGCGCCGCGCAGGATGCTCGCCGCGCCGAAGCAGATCCTTTGACCCAATCAGTGGGGACGATCATGGAAGCACCGCTCCCAATTGTCCCGGCGGAAAAAAACAAGAAGAAAAATCTATTCTCCAGAAAGGCTGCGCCGGCCGCAAAATCCAAAAAAGAAGTTAAAGCGGTGCGTGACGCCGCTGCGGCGTTTTTCCGGATTAATCCTGACGGCCAAATTGCTTTGGCTGCGCCAATTCCTGTCATTGAAAAAGAAATGATATTTGGTACCGATCCGGTGCAGTGTACACAGATCATGGATGATCCATCTATTTCTTCTGTTCATGCACGCTTAAGGCAGATTGATGACGGCGGCTTTCTGTTATTGGACAACAGTTCCATCGCGGGTACATGGGTAAATTATGAACCCGTTCCTCGCGAGGGGCATCGGCTCAGGCATGGGGATATGGTACACTTCGGCCAATTAATGTATCGTTTTATGCTGACAGTCCCGCCGACCGCTTCGACTCCTAAAATCACCTTTGCTCAAAACATTGAAGAATGATCCGTTCTACACTTGCCCATCTTCATGTAGCAGCTCTTAGTCATGCCGGCATGTCCGGCAAGAATAATGAAGACCGCTACGCAGTATCTTCTTTTCAGTTAAGCAGGGAGGATACACGCTCATCGGTCTTTGCAATTGTTGCAGATGGGATCGGCGGTCATCGCGCGGGCGAAGTAGCTGCGGAACTCGGGGTCAATTACATTACCATGGGTGTCGGGGAAAGCAATGCAAAAAAACCAGTCAGGATCCTTGAAAGTGCCATTCACGAAGCCAGTCAGGCCATTGCCGCGCACTCAGCCGGCAAAGATGAAGAGGAAGGCATGGGGTCCACCTGCGCGTGTGCCTGGGTGATCGAAAACAGACTATATACCGCCTATGTCGGGGATTCACGGATATATCTTCTGCGCGGCAAGCATATCCAGCGCCTGACCATTGACCATACCTGGGTGCAGGAAGCCTACGAAAAGGGCATCATCACTCTTGAGCAAATGCGTGACCATCCAAATGTGCATGTCATCCGCAGGTATTTGGGCGGCATCAAATTGCCCAATGTGGATTTCCGCATGCGGATCGACGATGAAGAAAGCAATGAAGAGTCTGAAAATAATCAGGGCTTTCACCTTGAACCCGGTGACACGATCCTGCTGTGTACTGACGGCTTGACCGACCTGGTCTGGGATGATGAGATCCTCAAGATCATCCGCTCAAAAAAAGATATGAAGCAAGCCGCAGAAGCGCTTGTCAACCTCGCCAACAACCGTGGCGGACACGACAACATCACGGTCGTGATCATGTCCATGCCAAGGTTGGAGGAAACGGATAAAAAGAAGCCCGGCTTTATTGGCTGGCTGTTGGGAGAATAAAAAGAGCTTTGGTCAACGCCAAAGTTCTTTTTACTTAACATCACCCCGCGCGTCACTCCCCGCTCAAGCCTGCCCTGCCATTTTGATCAGAATCTCAGCCCGAAGGTTTATCACGGTCCAGCCATAGTTCACGGTATTTGCGATTCCAGTCGATCAAAAAGCGGACTGCAATGACCAGCCCCGCGCCGAGCGCCACCCAAAATGCCGCATCGCGAATGTTGAAAAGCCATAACGTGGGCGCGGCGAGCATGCCGCCGAAAACACTCGCGCGGGCGGAATGGCGAACTACCAAAACAAGCAGAATCAGAAACCCCAAACAAATAAGAAACGCCAATGGATTCACAGCAAGGAAACTCCCGCCCGCAGTTGCCAATCCCATTCCGCCGCGGAAGTTTGCGAACAACGGCCAGCAGTGACCGATCACCGCGCACGCGGCAGTGACTGAAACAATTAAGGTGGAAACCCCATCTGTATGAAATGCAAGATAGGTTGGGACAAATCCCTTCGCCACATCCAATACGAATACAAGCGCGCCCCAACCAAACCCTGCCTGGCGAATGGTGTTCGTCGTTGTCGCATGACCTGACCCGGCATCGCGCACATCCACACCTTTAACAAAGCGCGTGACCCAGATAGAGAATGGGAGTGAGCCGAGAAGATAACCTAATAATGGGAAAAGGAGATAAGAAAGGGGAAACATTTTTACCTGCTTAATATTCGCGCACGTGAAGCAAGTCCGCGTGCCATGCCGTCGAAGATGAATTTATGAAAAGGCCACATTGCATACCAATATAAAAACCCGCTGACGCCGTGCGGAGCAAAATAAGCAGTGACAGTAAGCAGTGTTTTGTCTTCCTGTTGGAGCGACTCAAATTCAAGCCAGGCTTTGCCAGGCACTTTCATTTCTGCGAGCAGGCGCAGGCGTGTATTTTTCTCGACAGTTTCCACGCGCCAGAAATCAAGCGCCTCGCCGACATGAAGTTCATCGGGGTGGCGGCGTCCGCGCCGCAAGCCGACGCCGCCAATGGCTTTGTCCATCCAGCCGCGCAGCGCCCATGACCAGTTCATATAAAGCCAGCCGCGCTCGCCGCCGATCCCCATGTATGCGCGGAAAACCGCCTCTGGTTTCAGATCCAGCAGAACCTGCCTGCGCTCAATGAACATTCCTTCTTCGACAGAGAATTGATAGGGCTTGAAATCACCCATTGCAGTAACCAGTGCATCTGACCAGCTGGTTTCCACGCTATCCCTCTGGATGCGCCCCAGCGCAAGATGCGCGGCTGTTTGGAAGTCGATCGGCTTGATGTGCGGGAAGAGTTTTTTGGCTGTATCGTCGCGGACAATGAGCTTCGCGCGCAGGCCCTCTATCAGCGGGGCCACGACCCGCCAGTGGATGGGAGTCACCATGTGCACCCAATAGGCTGAAAGTCGCGGCGCATTGAATGGCGTTGGGATCAGCCAGCGTTTTAATCCGCGTTCCTTTGCATAACTCAAAAGCATATCGGCATAGGTGAGATGCGTTGGGCCGCCGATCTCGATCACGCGGCCGGTGCAGTCGGGAGTCTTTAGCGCATCCACCAGATAGGAAAGCACGTCACGAATGGCGATCGGTTGTGCCTCAGAGAAGAACCAAGCTGGACAAATGAGAAGCGGTTCTCGCTCCACCAGATAGCGGATCATTTCAAAAAGGGCGCTGCCTGAGCCGACGATCATACCGGCGCGAAATTCGGTGACAGGCACTTTGCCATAGCGCAGTAAATATCCCGTTTCGTGGCGCGCGCGCAAGTATGGCGAGAGATTTGCCGTTGGGTCAACTAATTCGCCAAAGTAGATGATGTTATCGATCCCAGCTTCTTCTGCGGCATGAGAAAAATTGCGCGCCACATTCAGATCGCGTTCGGCATTTGTCTTGCCGCCCTGCTTGCCGTGGATAAGATAGTATGCCGTGGATACACCCTTTAGCGCGTCTACAAGTTCGTCCGAAGAGAAACCATCGGCTTGCACAACGTCCACCTGCTTCAGCCAGGCGCGTCCCTGCAAACGGGAAGGGTCGCGCACAAGACAGCGCACGCGATACCCAGCTTCAAGCAGTTTAGGCACAAGCCGCCCGCCGACATAGCCTGTTGCGCCGGTGACAAGGATAAGTTTTGAGTCTTTCATGATGTTGTGATTATAACTTGTGAATAATTCTCTGTCGTTGCGAGGGTGCTCTCGCTCTTCCTTAGCCATGACATAATTTGGGAAATGGGGAAAATCTAATGTACAATTCCAGCCATGCCATTGCTGTGGATCGCGCTATCCTTTATTACAGGCATCATTATTGCCAGCCTGTTTTCCCTTTCCGCGTATATCTGGCTTGGGTTTGCAATTGCGCTTTCCCTGATCTTCATCTTTCTGCGCCTCTCAAGATTCTCAAACAATCCAATCTCCATCTTTCTCCTCCGCCTTCCGCTTTCCGCCTTTGTCTTAGTCTTTTTCTTCCTCGGCGCGTTCTGGTATCAATTCCGCCAGCCGATCATTGACGCTTTTCATGTTGCATTCTATAACGACCGCGCTTACGAGATGCTGGTCACAGGTACTTTGGCAGAGCCGCCAGATTATCGTGATACATATACAAACCTGCGCCTCAAAGTGGAGGCATTGGATTCCGGCAGCGGCGACCTGCCCGTCTCGGGGATGTTATTGGTGCGGGTTCCGCAAAACCAAACCTATGAATACGGTCAACGGGTGCGGGTGCGGGGTAGTTTAAAGACTCCGCCCGAAGATGAAGAATTTTCGTACCGTGATTATCTTGCGCGTGACGGTGTCTATTCCTACATGTCCATTGCCGAGGTGACGGATCTGCCGGGCAATGGTGGCAGCGTGATCAGGACAGCGGTATACAAATTAAAAGATAAGTTGCTTCAACACACCTATCGCCTTTTCAATGACCCTGAAGCATCATTGCTTGCGGGGATCTTGCTGGGTGTGGATACCGGTCTCACCAAAGACCTGCAAAACGCATTCAAGAACACCGGTACAGCCCATATCATCGCGATCTCTGGATTTAATATCGCCATCATCGCCGGTATTTTCTTTTCCATGTTCAAGACCATCTTCGGCGAACGACTAGGCGCTGTCTTTGCCATTCTCGCGATTGCGTTTTATACTTTCCTGGTTGGCGCGGACGCCGCTGTCGTGCGCGCCGCATTCATGGGAAGTATTTCATTACTGGCTCGTCAACTTGGCAGGCGCAATACAGGTTTGAATGCGCTCGCCGTGGTTGCATTCATTATGACGATCATTAATCCGCTGGTGCTTTGGGATGTGGGTTTTCAACTTTCATTCTTCGCAACACTTGGCCTTATCCTTTATGCTGAACCGTTTTCGAGTTTCACCAGCAACCTGATCACCAAAGTTACTAAAACCAATAACAGCACGATCACACAGATCATCAACGATAACGTAATCCTGACATTCGCCGCGCAGCTTACCACCATACCAATCATGGCCTATCATTTCAAACGCATCTCCCTGATTTCATTCATCGCCAACCCGTTCATTCTGCCAGTGCAGCCCGCAGTGATGATCCTCGGCGGACTGGCGGTTTTCGTCAGTCTCATCTTTCAGTCGCTCGGTCAACTTATTGCATGGGTGGCGTGGCCGTTCTCCGCATATACCATCCGCATGGTGGAATTATTTAACCGCGTACCGCATGGGACGATCTATCTGGGGGATTCATCCTTCTGGATCGTTTTCTCTTTTTACATCGCGCTCTTTGCTGTGACCTGGAACTGGCCGCGCATTAAAGAATGGTTCAACTCTCTGGCAGGATCGCTTCGAACTGTCGCCTTCACAGCGACTCTTGTGATCATGTTTGCCTGTACAGTTGTAGTCTGGCGTTCCACTGCAACCGCGGGGGATGGCAAACTACACATCACCTTCCTGGAAGTCGGCTCAGCCGATGCGGTTCTGATCCAAACGCCTGAGGGCAGGAACATCCTTATTAACGGCGGCGGGAGCACCTCAGAACTGTCCGACGAGCTTGGCAGAAGACTCCCGTTTTTTTCGCGTAAACTCGATTGGCTCGTGATCGCATCCACGCAGGAGAATCAACTGGCCGCGCTTCCGCGTGTGCTGGAAAGATATCCGCCCGAAAATATTTTGTGGAGTGGAAATGTGCAAGCGTCTTTCTCTGCACAAGCGTTGGAGAAATTCTTCGCAGAAGAGGGAATCCCTGTCACCCGCGCGGAAGCGGGACAAAAGCTCGAGCTGGGCGGCGGCTCCTTTATCGAGGTGCAGTCCACAGGTCCAAGAGGAAGCGTGCTCTTGATCCAGTATAAAAATTTCCGCGCATTGCTCCCGATCGGTCTCAGTGATGGCACGCTTGAAGAGTTGGAATTTGGTAATGTGGTCGGTAAGGTGGATGTGCTTTTGCTGGCTGATTCAGGCTATGAACCGTCCAATCCGCCGGATATTATTCAAAATCTAAATCCGCAATTAACAGTGTTAAGTGTTGCCGCCGGCGACCCGGATGGTCTGCCCGCGCAGTCAGTTCTAGAATCGCTGGATGGATACTCGTTATTGCGGACAGACCGCAGCGGATGGATCTCCGTTATTACAAATGGAGACACTCTGCAAGTGGAAGTGGAACGCGGCGAGTAATGAGTTGTTCAAATCCCAACTATGCAAAATGGAGGCTGTAATGAAGAAAAACAATTTGAAGATATTTGTTTTTATTGCTGTTTTGGTTCTGGCGGCTGCGGCTTGTGCGATCCCCGGACTGAATTCTTTGCCGAAAGATGATTTCTCCAACCCAGACAGCGGCTGGGGTATTGGGACGGACGCTTCAAGTTCTGTCGAATATGCCAATGATGGTTTGGAGATCATCGTGTACCAGCCTTCGTATGTAACCTGGTCAACATTTGGACTTGAAACATACGAGAATACTCATATTGAAGTAAGTGTGAAAAATACCAGTTCCGACCCTGAGGCAATGTTTGGGGTGGTCTGTAATGAGCAGGGCGATACGCAGGCTTTTTATTATGTGGGCGTATCTCCAAGTGGCTATTACGCCTTTATTAAATCTTCAGTCGCTTTGGATGATGTCTATCTTAAGGAAGGCAATTCTGATGTGATCTCTGCCTCCTCCAGTTCCATGCGCATTGGTCTGGACTGCGGTAATGGCACGCTCGCTTTGTATGTGAATGGGCAGCAGATCGATAGTGTCTCTGATGCGTCATATCCAAGCGGTGTGGTCGGTCTTTTTGCCGCCAGTGATGACCAGGAGAGCGGGGCAAGCGTGATCTTCGATGATTTTGTGATGACTAAATTAGGCGAATAGTTTTTTTGCGGTTCCAAAGAATCCCTGCGCGCAAGCGTGGGGATTCTTTATTTGATGTATAATGCGACCACTTAAGGTTGATTTTAATAATATTTATAAGGTATGTTGAAATGAAAAAATTGCAGACACCGCAAAATCAGCTTGACTGAAAAAATACATATGCGCGTACAGTTATAAATACTGGCGCGTTTTTTTGTTAATGTGATTTCAATTCCCTCGGAATCCCGGTCAGTCAGACTTGCAGGTTTGCATTCATTCAAAGAACGATCAGGTTAGGTCATTTGCTATGGGATATCTTTTGCTGGAAGGCGGCTCGGAATTCGGCGGGCGTATGTCTGACCCCGACTTGCGCGCAATTGACCTTGCGGGCGGAGTAGAGGTCCCCATTTGCATCCTCCCCACAGCGGCTGCGCCGGATAAAAATGACAAGCGCGCCGGGAAGAATGGCATCCGCTGGTTCCAAAGCCTTGGAGCAAAAAACGTTTTTAGTGTGGATGTGATCGACTCGGACTCTGCAAACGATGAATCACTGGCCGTGTCCATTCGCACCGCAAGCCTGATCTATATGCTGGGTGGTTTTCCCCGCTATCTGGCCGACACGCTTGCTCACAGCCTGGCCTGGCGGGCTGTGTTGGACGCTTACAACCAAGGCGCTGTCCTTGCAGGCAGCAGCGCCGGCGCAATGGTGTTATGTGAACACTATTACGACCCGTTTGAAAGAAGATTATTGCGCGGATTGAACTTGATTCCAAATGCCTGTGTCATCCCGCATCATAATAGTTTTGGAAAAGCCTGGACAGGCCATCTCGAAAAAGTGGTGTCTGGCGCGACATTGATCGGAATTGATGAACAGACAGGGATGATCAACAACGCCGATGGAACATGGCAGATCTACGGAGCCGGGGCTGCCACACTGTATCGTAACGGAAAGATAAACCATTACACGCGAGGCGAAACGTTTTCGCTTTGAATCAAAAAATATCAGTCATCCTCGGAGGAGTCATGGACATTACATTAAAAATCACAAAAGAACAAGTGCTGGGAAATGTGCCGGTCACTGTGTTTCACTTGCGCGGCTGGCTCGATGCTCAGGGCGAAGAGGCGCTTCTGGCAGCCGCCAGGTCTGCATACGATGAAGGCTCCCGTTTCGTTCTTCTTGACTTGGCCGAAGTGGATACCCTCACGAGTGCCGGTATGCGCGCCATGCAAAAAGTGTATAAACTTTATACAGCAGGAGCTGAATCTTCCAATGTGGCATGTGTGAAATTGTGTAAAGCGCCCCCGCAGGTTTACCATGTGCTTGGGATCACCGGCTTTTTGCAAAGCATTCCAAACTACGAAACCGCACAGGCAGCCATCGACTCTTTCACTGAGTAAGTTCATCCTTTGTTAACCCTGGAGGCTCTTTGAGAATAGCAAAAGGCCTTTATTCTTAACCCGCTGGCGGGAATGCATTCCGCGCTGCAATGGCTGGCGAGCCTGTAAACGCGTAAACTTCCTTTGAATCCATTTCTTAAGCAAACTATCATCTTCCAACAAGGAAGTTTATTTAGAATGGGGACATCATACAGACAATACTCAGCATTTATTATCTTCAGGAGATTATTATCATGACCGATCCATATAAATCCGTTCCCATCCGTTCTTCCGAGATCACACCCAGACATGTGTATCTTTCAAGGCGGGATTTTATGAAAGCCGCCGGACTAGCCACAGGCGCAGCGCTTTTAACCGCCTGCGCTCCGTCCGCAGCGGACCTGCCTGGGGATACTAAACCGGTTCCTGTTTCAAATGCGACCGATGAACTTGGTGATCCAGTCAACAGCTATGAAGATATCACCAGCTATAACAACTATTACGAATTCACAACCGATAAACAGCAAGTATCAAGAGAGGCGAGGGGCTTTACCACCACTCCGTGGACAGTGGAGGTGGGCGGCTTGGTCAACAAACCCAAAACATTCGGCATTGAGGACCTGTTGAAAGATTTCACACAGGAGGAACGCATCTATCGTTTGCGCTGCGTGGAAGCGTGGAGCATGGTCATTCCGTGGGAAGGGTTTACGCTGGCGAGTTTGTTGAAAGCGGTCGAGCCGACTTCAGACGCGAAGTATGTACGCTTTGAAACCATTTATCGCCCCGAAGAGATGCCCGGACAAAAAAGTCCATTCTATGAGTGGCCGTATCAAGAAGGGCTGCGCCTTGATGAGGCGATGAACGACCTTACGCTCCTTGCCACTGGATTGTATGGTGAGCCTAATGTGCCGCAAAATGGCGCTCCATTGCGGTTGGTCGTGCCGTGGAAATATGGTTTTAAGTCTATTAAATCCATTGTGAAGATCGAACTGGTTGCCGAACAACCTGCTACCTTGTGGAATGACATTGCCCCGAATGAATATGGCTTTTATGCAAATGTGAACCCGGACGTGGATCATCCGCGCTGGTCGCAGGCGTCTGAGCGCCGCATCGGCGAACTGAATCGCAGACCCAGCCTGCTGTTTAATGGTTATGGTGAGCAGGTCGCCGGGCTGTATGTTGACCTGGATTTGACATCAAATTATTAAAAAAGAATCCCTAAGTTTTAAAGACTTCGGAATTCTTAAAAAGCGCCTGATGAAAAGACTCCCCTACACGCCATTACAGATCGCCATGCATATTTATGCCTGGTCTGGGCTGCTATTACTTATATTCGATTTATTAACAGGCAACCTTTCCCCCAACCCCATTCAAGACATTGAACAGCGCACGGGCCGCCATGCGATCACATTGCTTGTCCTGTCGCTCTTGTGCACGCCCATTAACACCATCTTCAAATGGAGCGAGCCGATTAAACGGCGCCGTGCTCTTGGGTTGTACGCGTTCATGTACGCGACCATTCATGTAATCATTTTTATGGATCTCGATTACGGTCTTGCGTGGAGCCGTTTGATTCAGGAATTATTCCAAAAGCCACGCCTCATCGTTGGTGTGATCGCGTTTATATTAATGGCGCCGCTTGCGATGACGTCATTCGATATTTGGAAAAAACGTCTCGGTAAAAATTGGAAACGCCTGCATCAACTTATTTACTTGATCGCCCCAATCGTAGTGCTTCATTACGTGTGGAGCAAAAAAGGCGATATTCTTTCATTGCAAGGCGAGATTATCAAGCCGCTACTCTATGGCACGATCATTGCGATTATTCTGATCTTTCGGATTCCGCCTGTTCGACGGTCGCTCGCTTCTTTCTCTGCCCGCGTGCTGGCTTTGCTGCAAAAAAGGAGTCGGCAGCCGAAGGTGGAAACACCGTAAAGCATCATCTGCGTCATTGGTGAAATCTGCGGATGATGCTGTTACTTAAAATATTCCACGCAGAAGAAGCAATAATCCAATGACCGCCAGCGGAATCCCCACGATCGCGCCGATTATGGTTAAACTGACCAGGATGCCGACCACGATAAAGACAATGCCAAGCACCATCGCCACAAAGCGGCCAGTCATTTCCACAATAACTGCGAGCAATTTCCAAAGCGCCGCAAACGGCCATAAATACCAGGGGATATGAGATTTCGTTTCAGTTGTCATGAGAGCCTCCATGACTGATATACGCAGGTTTTGAAAAAACGACGCAGAATGATGTTTCCAAATTACCTTTAGAAAGGCTATAATCCCAATTATGGATAACAATACCTCCCCAACCCCAGTTGTAAGAAAACCCAGGACAAAAAAATCCGCTCCGATCATCGAAGAAGAGATCATTGAAGTGGAAGCGATCGAATCCCCCGAAGAAACTGTCACCTTTAAGCGCAGTCATTTTTACTCGGTACTAGTTGTACTTGCATTTGCGGTGGGAGTTTTGGTGGGCTATGTTGCCTGGGGACGAGACACCGTCGTTACGGTCGCCGCTCCCGCTGCGGCCGCGCAGCAGCCATCAGGTCAGGTGGCAGAAGCGCCTGTCACTCAGCAGCCGCAATATCGCCGTTATGATATCCCTATTGACGGATTCCCAAGCCTCGGCCCGGAAGATGCGAAGATCGTTCTTGTTGAATTCAGTGATTTCCAATGCCCCTTCTGCCGTAAATTTCACGATGAGACCTATCAATCTCTGCTGGATGCCTACCCCGGGCAGATCCGCTTTGTGTATCGCAACCTGCCGCTGACATCCATTCATCCGAATGCCATGCCAGCCGCGGTCGCTTCCATGTGTGCCAATGACCAGAATGCCTATTGGGATTTCCACGAAAAATTATTCAGCAGCGAAACATTGGATGAGGCGACATATATGAAATACGCGACCGATCTTGGTCTGGATGTTGATACCTTTACAACCTGTTTATCCGGCGGCAGTCACGATGCCTTCATTCAGGAAGATATGCAGTTTGCGCTTGACCTCGGTGTGCAGTCCACCCCGACATTTTTCATCAACGGGCTTGCCATCGTGGGCGCGCAGCCGCTTTCCAATTTTCAGCAGATCATAGACAAGGAACTGGCTGGAGAAATTCCGTAAAACTTAAGCCTTTCTGAGGGGCGTTGCAGGTCTGCAATCCCCAGCCGCCAACAAGGAGGTTCCTTCGAAGAGGCGCACTGTCTCGCAATTGTATAAAAGTAATATTACAGAGTCCACGAGTTCTTAAAGTTTCTGTGGACTCTGTTTCTTTTTGGTATGATGAAAGCTGTCTGAAAAATCCTTTACCCCTTGAGAGGGAGTTATGAATAAATTTGTTGCAGTTGCCGGGAACATCGGTGTGGGGAAGTCCACACTTGTAAAAATGCTGTGCAATGAAATGGGCTGGGATCCGTTCTACGAACCTGTCACAGAGAATCCGTATCTTGCGGATTTTTATCAAAACATGTCCGCGTGGGCGTTCCATTCCCAAATATTCTTCCTTACCCATCGCTTGCGTTCGCATCTAAGCCTTGCCCAACACCCCAATTCGGTCATCCAGGACCGCAGTGTGTACGAAGATGCGGAGATCTTCGCGCAGAATCTGTATCGACAGGGGAATATTCAGGATCGGGACTATCAAACCTACCGAGAGTTGTATGAAACGGCCGCGCAATTCCTGCCGCCGCCAGATCTAGTGATTTATCTGCGCGCATCTGTTCCCACCCTTTTAAATCGAATCAACTCGCGCGGACGTGATTACGAGCGAAAGATTGCACCTGAATATTTGCAGAATTTAAATGAGTTGTACGAGTCCTGGATCGAGAATTTCACACTTTGCCCTGTGTTGGCGGTCCCCGCAGACGATCTTGATTATGTGGCGCATTCCGGCCATCTCAAGTTGATCGTGGCAAAAGTGGATGATAAATTAACAGGAAAAGAAGAAGTGGTTTTTGAGCCTGAAGAAATGGCGAGAGCGGCGGAAGATTAAAGCCAGAAGTTACAAGAAATGAGAAACGAGTTGTGAGGTATATCTCACAACTCGTTTCTTTTTACTCTTTACTTATTACTGACCTACGCCTTCCCCAACACCATCGCCAACAACGCCATTCTCACATACAGACCATATTCCATCTGGCGGAAATATGCGGCGCGCGGATCGTCATCGAAGTCGGGCGAGATCTCTCCCACGCGCGGCAGCGGATGCATGACCGCCATTTCCTTCTTCGCGGCTTTCATCACTTCGGGGTCGATCACATACGCGCCTTTTACTTTTTCATAATCAGCGGGGTCTTCAAATCTTTCCTTTTGCACCCGTGTGACATATAAAATATCAGTCTCGGGTAACACTTTTTCAAGTGATGAGTATTCGGCCTGCGGAACATTCTTGGCCGCCACCTCTTCCATCACTTCTTTTGGCATCTTCAAAATATCAGGTGAGACATAATTCAATTTGATATTGCTGAAGTTCGAAAGCAGGCGCGCCAGCGAATGCACGGTGCGGCCATATTTCAGATCGCCGAGCATGGTCACGGTCAGGTTGTCGAGCCGCCCGATCTCCTCCATGATCGTGAATGTATCCAGCAAAGCCTGTGTTGGATGTTCGCCCGCGCCATCGCCCGCATTGATGACAGGCTTGCGCGCCGCCTTCGCCGCGATGGCCGCCGAACCAGTTTCAGGGTGGCGCAGCACGATCACATCCGCGTAACATTCAAGCGTGCGGATGGTATCGGGCAAGCTCTCGCCCTTCGACACCGATGAATACTTCACTTCACTGATCGGGATGACCGACCCGCCGAGGCGTTCCATCGCCGCAGTGAACGACGACGATGTTCTGGTGGAGGGTTCATAAAAAAGATTTGCCAAAATTTTTCCTTTTAGCAAATCAAATGTCCCGACACGCTCGACCATGCCGCGCATCTCATGCGCCACGCCGAACACATACTCCAGATCGTCGCGGCTGAACTGCTTGACGGACAGAATGTCCTTGCCATACCAGTCGGCATTTTTATTTTCGCCGAAAGGCAGGTGAGGGGATGATGATTGAGTTGGCATAATTTAGTCTCCTTTGGTTTCATGTCATTGCGAGGAGGTTGCTCACCTGCACTGGCGTGCGCCGCAAGTGTCGGGCTGTCGCCCTCGCAACGACATATATTTATTTGATCGGGACTCTGATTGCACGCTGACAACGAATCCCGTTTGATCACATGATTCACGCTATACATTTTCCTGCTCGGACTCTTTCTACGGGTGAGGCTGATTTTGTTTCGATAATTATTTCTTTATCTTGAAATCTCTTCGTGAAACATTCGAAAATATTTAAACATCGTTCGTTTGTTTATTTTCCGTATAAAGAAAGTATCAGAACACCCACGAACATATAAATTGATATTTTGCCTGCATAAATAAGCTTTGCCATGAAAACCCAATCACTGAATTTGTCACTTAACAAAATGAGCCCTAACGAGCCTAATCCAAATATTAAGCCCATTTTTAGCGAAACACAATCTGGTTTGTTGACTTTGTTAGTCGCAATCGAACAATTAAACGAAAAGCTAAAGCAAGCGTTAAAAAAATTCCTACGAAAATTCCAAGAACAACTGCAAATTCAAACATATCATTCATCTTTTTTTCACACTACTTACTCCTCATGCCCATGCCGGTGATGAATATCGGGCATGTGATCGTGCTCATGTTCCTCGGCGGGATGTTCATGCTCATGCGAGTGAATTCCCTTTATGTCATCATGTCCATGCGAAGGGTCATTGTGGCTGTGACTGTGCTCATGGAATAAAACTGTATGCACATGCGAATGTTCGTGTTCTTCATTGATAAGCAGCAACGCGCCGCCGATCATCAAAATCGCGGCAATGATAAACATGAACGACGGGAATTCCCCAAAGATAATAATGGATAACAGCACACCCGCCAGCGGAGCCGTGCCATACAAGGCGCTGGTGCGCGCCGCGCCCAGTCCGCGCATGGACCGGATGAATAGCATGGTGCTCAAGCCGTAGCTGACAAATCCCAAAACCAATGTGCTGAGAATAATGGTCAGTGATGGAAGTTGATTGCCAAGGAAAAATGCGAGGAAGAAAGAGAATGTACCCGCAACCAGTCCCTTCCACGCCACAATGGCAAGCGGATCCTTGCCTGAGATGTTGCGTGTGAAGTTATTATCCAATCCCCACAGCATACATGCAAGGATAATTCCCAGCGCGCCGAGAGAGAGTCCAAATCCGCTGCTGAAATTGGTGGAGAGAAAAATACTTGCCAGAGTGATCACAATGATAGCGATCCACGCACGGCGGCTAATGGCTTCTTTGAAAAATAGCAAGGCAATTACGGTGGTTCCCGCACCTTCAAAATTCAACAACAGCGAAGCCGTGGAGGCTGGTGTATTCTGTAAGCTGATCATCAAAATGATCGGGGCAAGGATTCCGCCGGAGATGATCGCGCCTGCCAGCCATTTGATATCTGGTGATTTGATGCCCGCTTCAACTTCCTTTGATCGCATCCGCTGACTCAATTTAAAAAGAGAGATCCCAGTCCCGCTCCCAAGATACAGAAATGCCGCGAGGAAGATCGGCGCGATATTATCGCCCAACAGTAATTTCGCAATGGGCGCGCTCGCTCCGAAAAATATCGCGGCCAGCAGGGCTTGAAGGATAAAAGGCAGGCTCTTGGATTTCATTTATTTTTTCTCAATTCTCCCGAATTGCCTTTGCACAAATTCACCGATCTCCTCGAATGTTTTTTTATTTTCAGGGAGCAAATCTCCCAGCGCCTGCCAGACGTGCCACATGCCATCCCAAATTTTGAGAGTCACATCCACGCCTGCGGACCTGGCTTTTTCGGCGAGTAGAATTGAATCGTCCAGCAAAATCTCTTCGCTGCCGACCTGGATCAACAGCGGCGGGAAGCCATGAAAATCTCCGTATACAGGCGAGACCAGCGGATTAGTCAGGTTGGATTCGTCGGTGTAGCATAATGCCCATTCATGCAAAACATCTTTATTCAAGATCGCTTCGGCTTTCGCTTTGGTTGTGTGTGATTGACCTGTCAGCGCCAGGTCCGCCCACGGCGACAGGCATATGACTGCCACGGGGAGTGGTGCGTTTTTTTCTTTCAAGGCCAGCACAACCGCCAAACTCAATCCACCGCCCGCAGAATCGCCTGCAATAACTATATTTTCCGGTAAATAACCGTGTGCCAGCAGCCAGTGAAAAACTTTCAACGAGTCATCCAGTGCGGCTGGAAAAGGATACTCAGGAGCAAGGCGGTACTCTGGAATAAGGACCTTCACGCCCGCGGACTCTGCCAGCAGACCGCACATCATGCGATGGTCTTCGATCGAGCCAGTGACGTATCCGCCGCCATGCAAATACAAGATCACATTAACCTGGCTTGCGCTCAAAGGTCTGAGCCATTCGGCTTGAATCCCATCAATGTCAATCCGTTCAACTTGTGTGGTTTTCGAAACCTTCCCCAACATTTTTGAGTTATTAGCGCTATTGGCTCGAAGCGCAACGATCGTAGTTTTTTGATTTTTAAACATCCCGCGTAAGACCATACGCCAGAAGCGGCTTCGTAAACTAATAGACATATTCCTTCTTTTTACAAAACTTCCGAAGCCTCGAAACTTCGGAAGTTTTGTTCTATAGACCAGTGGATGAATCCACTCCATTTTCACGGGCAACTTCATCGAGCGTGATCTCGATATCGTCAATGAAATGATCGAGACCGTCAACCCGATCGGAGAACCCTGAGCCTACTAATCCCAATTCGCCTGCGGCATTTTGCCAGAATTTCAGATGGTCGCCATCCAACACTTCTGCGGCGAGTGTCCATGTGTGGAAGAGCGGCCAGAGCGCGGCGAGAGGAATTGCCCCTTCCAGCATCGCATTAATGGCTTTCTCGTAATAGTTTGTGCGGACAGGGCTGATACGTATATCCACATTTATATTTTCCCCTGCGAGTTTGAAGGCATATTTCCAGTCTGGAAGCCAGGTTTTTAATTTCTCTGCATTGATATTGCCTGCGCCGAGCAAGCCAAAGGCTGCTGCGCTCAGATCAGGTTTTCCGGAGGCTTCGGCACGCGCGGGGAATTCGAGCAGCAATCTGCGTTCGTAAATGGGCGGACCGCTTAACTCAGCGATGGCGTTGATCGCGTGGAAGAGGGACTTCAGATACTTTCGCACTTCCTTCGGACCCGCAGAGTCTACATCGGTTAGGTCCATCCAGATCTGACGGCCGTGTGCAAGCATTTTACGGCAGCGCTGCAGCATGAGCGGCGGCTGTTCAAAATCAAAGCCTGCGCGCAAACTGGCTTGCACAAAGTCAAAAAATTTTTCCCGTTCGTACAACAGGATGGGATCGTACATTTCATAGCCAAGCCATGGGTCACTGCGTAACTCGCGCGGCGATTTGAATTCATCTTTTGTACGGCGGCTGATATCGAGGTGAAAGTCGGGGGTGAGCTTTACGAACTCGCGGGTCTTTGGAGGCTTATTCTTATAAACGAATACAATATCAATGTCGGCTGTTCCGCCTAGCATGGGGTCGATATTGAGCAGCGACCCCGTAAGGTATGCTGCGATAATATCCTGATCATTATAGGCCCGCTCCTGTGCAGTCTCTTTTGCGATACGGAGAAGTGATTCACGTGTTACGCGCATGGTGTTTATCCTTTATCAGCTAAAGCAATGTCGCTTGGAACGGGGGCAGGCTCAAGGTCTCGCGGATGCGATTCTCGATCCGTTTGAGATGTTCGGGATTGTGAATGATGTCCAATTCATTTGAATCGATCTTCAATATGGGCGTATGGTCAAACGGCTTGTTGAAAAAATCTTCATAGGCATGATTGAGCTCGTCAATATACGCACGTTCCATTTTTCTTTCATAGGGGCGGTCACGGAACGCGATGCGCGACATAAGAGTTTCGGTGGTGGCCTGCAGATAGACCAGCAGGTCTGGCTTGGGAATTTTTTCACCGAGGGCTTCGTGCACCCTGTGATACATAACCAGTTCGTCACCCTGCAAGTTGATGCCCGCGAAGAGCGCGTCTTTGGCGAAGGTGTAGTCGGCAATCAAATTCTTTTCTTCAGCGAGTATTTTGGGCACATTGTTGTTTTGTTGATGATAGCGGCTGAGTAAAAAAAAGATCTGCGTTTGAAATGCGTAACGCGCTCTGTCTGCGTAAAAATCGGAGAGAAATGGATTCTCTTCAAATATCTCAAGCAAAACTTCCGCGTCAAATGTGTTTTGGAGAAGGCGGGCAAGTGTGGTCTTGCCGACGCCGATCACCCCTTCGATAGCTATGTACATGAACGGATACTCCCTGCCGCTTGCCGCATATCTTATGGCCTTATCTTGAAACGATCGCGGAAAAAACTGGATTTTTATTTTATGATCTTGGATGTGAAGAATTTAAAGCAAGGATACCATAAAACCCATCCTCTTTTTTGTTCGCGATGAACGTTATAATTCCATGCATGATCCATACCTGTGTTGATCTTATTCAGAGGACTCCATGACATTGCGCCTCGGTTTGCTTGTGGATTCATCCTCCGTCGCGGCATGGGTCGCTCAACTGGCGGATCGCGTCTCTGCCCTGAACGGGGTGGAGATTACGTTGTTGATCGACGCTGGCAGATCGGCCGCTGACAGGCCAGCCATTCTGGATACTTATCTCAATCTCGAGCGCCGTTTTCTGCACAATATTCCCGACCTGACCTTTTCTGTGAATTTACACGAAAAGTTTCCCGCTATCCGCATTGTTTCTGTGGAAGGTGTTAAGGAAGTTGAACTTGAACAACTCGACATCGTGATTTCTTTTCAGGCTGAATCAACTTATCTTCCCGCCCGACTTGGCACATGGTCATGGAATGATATTTCTGCGACGGTTGGCTTTCGCGAAGTATTGGAGCGTACTCCTTTGACAACTTGCGCATTGTTCGCCCGCCTGCCAAACGGCAGGCGCATGCATATCCGCCGCGCGGTATTTGCCACTGACTGGTTCTCTGCGGCGCGCAATCAGAATTTGGTTTATCTAAGGGCCTCTTCTATTTTGATATGGGCATTGAAAAAACTGATATTGCAAGGAGAAGATGAATTTTTCAAGCTAACGGAACCACAAGACCCGGGTATTTTGAGGTCCGATGTAAATAATAGCTATGAAGTGAAAATTTTAGGCGTTGCCAAACTGGCATGGAAGCAGGCAGGGCGGGCATTGGAGAAGAAATTCCGCCCGCGTGAAACCTGGCTGCTCTTTGCGGGACAAAGCAGAGGCGGACTTATCCCTGCTTGGACAGCGACCAACCCCATCGTCCCGCCTCGAGGCGTGTACTGGGCCGATCCAATGGCTGTCGAGCGTGATGACCGCACCTTCCTCTTTGTTGAGGAATATGTCCGCGCAATCCGACGCGGACGAATTGTTTGTTTGACTCTCGATGAAGAAGCGCATATCGTGTCCAACAAGGTTGTTCTCGAACGGCCTTACCATCTTTCTTATCCATTTACTTTCGAGTATCACGGCGAAACCTACATGATCCCAGAAACGGCATCGAAGCGCGCCATAGAGTTATATCGCTGTACACACTGGCCCGATGCCTGGGAATTTATCGGCACGGTCATGAAGGATGTGTACGCCGTGGACACAACGTTATTACAACATGGCAGACATTGGTGGCTGTTCGCGAATTTGATGACCGAGAAGGGATCCTCATCCTGGGATGAGCTGCACCTTTTCTTTTCGGATGACCCGCTTTCATCGAACTGGACTCCGCACCCGCTCAACCCAATTGTTTCAGATGCGCGTAGCGCCAGGCCGGCTGGACCATTCTTTACTCACAATGGAATTCTCTACCGTCCCTCGCAGGATTCATCGCGGCGTTATGGGTATGCATTAAACCTGAATCGCGTTGATATTTTGACCGAGCGGGATTACGCCGAGACCCTTGTGGAAAAGATTTTGCCGCAGGCTGGGTATCTCGCCACCCACACATATAGCCGCACAAAAAATTGGGTATTCATGGATAGCGTAACGCGAAAGATGGGCGAGGCGGGATGAGAACTTCACGCATTTGCATCATTCCGCGTGTTGATGGAATCGGCGGCACGGCTTCCTTTCGTTTGAAATTTGAACAAGGGCTGCGTGCGCGCAATGTGGACGTGACCCATGATCTTTCCGCCGAGGCGGATGCGGTGCTTGTTATTGGCGGGACCCGCAGCCTGCTCCCGTTGCGGAGGGCACGTCAGCGCGGACAACGGATCGTGCAGCGCCTGGACGGGATCAACTGGGTTCATCGAAAACGAAGTACGGGTCTTAAACATTTCCTGCGCGCTGAATACGGTAATTTTATTTTGTCGTTGATCCGCCGGAATATCGCGACCAAGATCGTTTATCAAAGCGAGTTTTCACGCAACTGGTGGGAAGATTGGTACGGAAAGATTCAGGTCCCATCCACGATCATACATAATGGTGTTGATCTAAACAATTATTCAACTGTGCGGGATGGGATATTACCTCATCCGCCATATCGGTTATTGCTGGTGGAGGGCAACCTCGGCGGCGGCTATGACATGGGCCTGGATAACGCCGTTCAGCTGGCTGAGATACTAAAAGAGAAATTTGATGTGCCAGTTGAATTAATTGTCGTTGGGAAAATATCAGATGATCACCGCCTGCGTGTTAATTCCAAAAGCCATGTGCCCATTCAATGGATGGGAAGTGCGCCGCGTGAACGCATCCCTGAGATCATGCGAACTGCGCATTTGTTCTTTTCCGCAGACCTGCATCCCGCCTGCCCGAATTCGGTCATCGAGGCACTGGCCTGCGGGTTGCCTGTCATTGGATTTGACACGGGTGCGGTGAAGGAATTGGTGGCCGGCGATGCCGGCCGTGTCGTCCCATACGGCAGCAATCCCTGGGATATCGAGCCGCCGGATGTTTTCTCGCTAGCCCGGGCAGCTCATGATATTTTGAAAAGACAGGCGCTCTTTAGCCAGGCTGCGCGAGACCACGCCGAGTCTGCGCTTGGCTTGGATCAAATGGTGGATAGTTACCTAAAGTTTCTTCTGGAGAACTAAAATATGGATAATGAAATTCACGATTTTTTACTAAAACATCTGCGGTCAATCCAAGAGAATAATATACCTGTCTATTATGAAACCACAACCGGAGATCTGACTCTTTACGAGTGGTGGGTCACACCGCATCGTTTGGATGGGCTGCCCTTTCACGAATTTATGATGACATCCAACGCTTCACGCGGCTCCATCTTTGGCGCAGAAGATCAGGGAAGGAAAGCCGAGAGTCGATTGGATCTCGCAAATTTACATATTCAGCGCTATGGAGATACTGCCGTCGCCAGTTACACATTGCTGATCAGCACCGCTTTGGCTGAAGGAGTCAAAGTTGCCGCGCACAATGAAAGTCGCGTAATCGTTAAATTGAACGGGGAATGGAAAGTCGTACACGTGCATAAGTCACCGGCATATTCCGCGCCGCATATCCAGCCTTAATAGGAATATCACTGATCTATCCATGAGCCAATATTCAGGTCGTCTCGCCCTGCAGCAACGCGTACTCCCCAGTTATCGCGTTCCCTTCTTTGATTTACTGGCGCAATCGTGTAAGGGCGGAATGAGTCTGTTTGCGGGAGCCCCTCGCCGGGTGGAAATGATTCAAAGCGGCCAGACCCAAGTTGCGGATTTCAAGCAGGCAGAGAATATCCATCTGTTCAGCAATTCGTTTTATCTTTGTTATCAAAAAGGGATTGTCAACTGGCTTGAAGAATGGAATCCTAATGCGCTGATCGTGGAGGCGAGCCTGCGAAATATCTCCACACCTTCTGCCGTTAACTGGTTACATTCACGACGAAGAAAAGTCATCGGTTGGGGGTTGGGCGCGCCAAAAAGCAATGGGGCTTGGGCGCGGTTTATTAATAAATTTGACGCAATGCTTGCGTACAGCCAGCGCGGGGCTGAAGAATATGCTGCGCTTGGTTTTCCACCCGAGAAAATATTTGTGGCGCATAACTCAGTTTCACCCGCGCCGACTTTCGATCTTCGACCTTCAACATTTAACCTTCAACCAACCATATTATTTGTAGGGAGATTACAGGCTCGCAAGCGTATTGACTCATTATTACGTGCCTGTGCTGAAATGGAATCAAAACCGCGCTTGATCATCGTCGGCGATGGACCGGAGCGCGCGTCATTACAGTCGCTCGCCAGGGATGTATATCCTGCCGCAGAATTTATTGGGGCAAAGCATGGGGCTGAGATCAAACCCTATTTTGAAGAAGCAGATTTATTTGTACTGCCTGGAACCGGGGGGTTGGCTGTTCAAGAGGCTATGAGTCATGGTTTGCCAGTCATCGTGGCAAAAGGAGATGGCACGCAGGATGACCTGGTCCGCGAGAAAAATGGATGGCAGATCACACCCGAGGATTACGGCGCGCTGGTTTCTACAATGAAAAACGCGCTGTCTGATATGGCGCGTTTACGAAAAATGGGCGAGGAATCTTATCGAATTGTTTCCGAGGAGATCAATATCCAAAAGATGGCGGATGTTTTTGTACAAGCCTTGAACTCACTGGGTTGATTTATCCGATCTTCGGCGTATCGCCCATGATCTCCCAGCCTTTGCTCAACGCAAAGGCTTTTAGCTTGGCATCAGGATACACCGCTACCGGATGATCGGCATGTTCGAGAAGGGGAACATCCAAGATCGTGTCGCCGTAGGCTATGTCCACTCGGTCCACGCCGAGGCGGCTTAGTACCTGCTCGATCTTCTTTTCATTCGCCATTAATTCACCGACCATCCTCACGCGCCCGTTGACAATTTCCACAGGGGTGCCAATACTCTGTGCTCCAATACGTTTTGCAAACGGTTCGATAAAAGGTTCCACCACACTGCTTGCGATATAAACTTTTGCGCCATGTTCACGGTGTTTGATAAGCCGCGCTACGACATCTTCACGGCGCTTCTTCCAAAAATCATGCTCCACGACCCATTCAGAAACGTCCGCCAATTTTTGGGCATCTGCATTATTGATATAAGCCAGGCTGTTTACCATTAACTTTTGTCCCCAAGCCTGCCAGTCGATCAACCCGTTTTTTGCCAATAAATAAGAAGGCATGATCGCAGCCATGTAAAGATTTGCGCTGACCTTGCTTTGGTTGTGTTTTACCCAATCCACCAACCCAAGAAAAGGCGAACCTGTAGTTAATGTGCCCATAAGATCTGACGCAACGATCATGATTACTCCTTTGTCGAATTGAGATCAAAGTGATTATAACTTTATTACTGCGCGGTATTTCCGCCATCTACCAAAAGCAAGTGGCCTGTTACAAAAGTTGAATCATCAGAAGCTAAAAATAACACAGCTTTGGCGATCTCTTCTGGCTTTCCAAACCTGCCCATCGGAATATATGCGCTTGATTCCTTGATCGCTTCTTCAATAGTCACTGGATTGGAACCTTCAAAATATCCTTTCTCGATCCAGCGGTCTACAAAGGTATCGCCAGGACAAACAGCATTCACGCGGATATTCTCGCGCGCATAATCAAGCGCCATGGCCTTGGTCATCATGCCAACAGCGCCTTTGCTCATGATGTATGGGAAGGCGTTCTTTCCCGCGACCACAGACCAATCTGAGCCGTTGTTAACGATCACGCCTTGGCCTTGCTTCTTCATGTGGGGGATCACAAGCTTGCACATGTGCCAGACGGCTGTCACATTGATGTTCATTGTATCCAACCAAACCTCTTCAGAGGTCGTCTCCGCAGTCCCTTTGGTGACGATGCCCGCGTTATTGAACAAAACATCGATTTGACCAAATTCCTTAAGGGCAGCATCCACAACCATTTGACAGTCTTCCAACTTTGAGTGATTCGCTTTGATAAACACGCATCGGCATCCCTTTTGCCTGCATTCTGCTTCGACGGCTTTTCCCTTCTCGGACCTTCTGCCCGTAATGACAAGATTTGCGCCTTCTTCTGCAAATAACAATGCAGTGGCTTTTCCAATACCGCTGGTTGCACCCGTAATAATGGCAGTCTTATTTTCTAGCTTCATCTTCTTCTCCTCAACAATATGCTCAGATAGCAAGCTGTCTGACTCCAAAGTATAATCTCCTATTATGGATAGTAAGACTCTCAACGTACTTGAATACCCAAAGATTCTCGGTCAATTGGCAGGGTTCTGTGATTTCTCCGCCTCGAAGGACCTGGCGAATTCGCTCGAACCAACCCCGTCTTTTGAGTTGGCGAATGCCCGTATCGCGGAAACATCTGAGGCGCGCAAATTGCTTTCGATGGAGAGTGCGGGGGTCGGCGCGGCGCATGATATCCGTCCGCAGGCAGACCTTGCTGCGCGCGGGGGCGTGCTTGACCCGCATACTTTGCTGGATGTTAAATCCACGCTTATTTCGTGCCGCGACCTGAAAAAATCATTTGAAAAAAGGGCAGAGGAATATCCGCGCCTGACACAGATCGTGTTAGGGCTGCCAGATACGCACGGACTCGTGGATGCCATTACCCGCATCCTCTCCGACCGCGGAGAAATTCTGGATTCCGCTTCTCCAAAACTTGGAGATATTCGCCGCAACCTGCGCGTGGCACAAGACCGCCTGATGACGCGCCTGCAAAAATACGTAACCGATTCGAAAACTGTTTCGATGTTACAGGAGCCGATCATTACACAGCGTGATGGCCGTTATGTCATTCCTTTGCGGGCGGAGTTCAAGGGAAAGATAAAATCCATCGTGCATGACCAGTCCTCCAGCGGCGCGACATTATTTGTTGAACCGCTGCCTGTCGTGGAAGCCAATAATGAGATCCGCGAACTGCAATTGGCGCAGCGCGATGAAGAACGCAAGATCCTTGCGCAGGTTTCCTCGCAGATCGGCGAACACGCAACTGAGTTGAAATATGGCGTTGAGAATCTGGCTGCATTGGATCTGGCGTTTGCAAAAGCGAAATACGCGGATGAGTTGAAGGCGAGCGAGCCGATCCTTTATAAGGATGAAGTAAAACAATCATCCATTGCCAATCGTCAATCATCAATCAAGCTGTTGAATGCGCGCCACCCGCTGCTTGACCCCAACACAGTTGTCCCCGTTGATGTTGACCCTGCGCCCGGCACACGAGCCATTGTCATTACGGGTCCGAACACAGGCGGTAAAACTGTTTCATTGAAGACTGTCGGTTTGCTGGTGGTCATGGCCCAAAGCGGGCTGCATATCCCTGCCCAAAGCGGATCCGAGCTTCCGTGCTTCCATTCGGTCTGGGCGGATATTGGCGACGAACAATCCATCGAGCAGTCACTGTCCACTTTCAGCGGGCATATCACAAATATTATTCGAATCATAAAAAAAATAGATCACCGCTCGCTGGTTATCTTTGATGAACTGGGCTCAGGTACGGACCCGCAGGAAGGCGCGGCCATTGCACGCGCGATCTTGAGTCACTTGCTGGATGTCGGCGCGATGACTCTGGTTGCGACACATTATCCTGAATTGAAAACTTTCGCGCATGGCACGGATGGCGTGGTCAATGCTTCTTTGGAATTCGACATCAAAACGCTTCGCCCGACCTATAAACTGACCCTCGGTCTCCCGGGCAGGTCCAACGCCTTGTTGATCGCTCAAAAACTCGGTCTTCCGCAAGCCATCATTGACTCTGCGCGGGCGGAAATCAATCCGCTGGACCTAAGGGCGGACAAATTATTGGATGATATTCGCAAGGAGCGCAACCGCACTTCACGTGAACGCGAAAAACTGGAAAAAGCGCGCGCCAAATTGGAGGCGCAAACACGTGAACTTGAAAAACGACTTGAGAAGATTGAAGATGAACGCCGCGAGACTTTAGCAAAAGCCCGTGCTGAAGGTGAGTTGGAAGTGGCGGTGCTTAAGCAAAATATGGATTCGCTCAAACAGCAATTGAAGAAGGCAAAACAACCCCTTGAAGCTATTAAATTGATCGAATCGAAGATAGAAAAAATAGAAGAGAAGGTTGAAGCGCCGGTGGAGCGTCAACGCACGCAGGTTGAAAGTAAATCATCAATTCGACTCGGGGAACGAGTCATTGTCAGCACGTTGAATGCTGAAGGCGTGGTGACCGCCCTGGGTGAGTCGGATGCGGAAGTTCAGATCGGGACGATCCGTATGCGGGCGAGGTTATCTGACCTGTTGAAAAGATCCGGCGAGCCGGTATCTGAAGAAAAGCCAAAGCAGGTCACCGGGAGTGGGCGCGCGGTTATGGCGGCTGCTTCCAAGTCTCCGGGTATGGAAGTGGATCTGCGCGGGCTGATGGCTGAAGACGCGCTGGATAAAATGGAAAGATACTTGGAGCAGGCTTTTCTTTCAGGCCTGCCCTATGTGCGGATCATTCATGGCAAAGGGACCGGCAGGCTGCGTCAGGCCGTGCGCGGTGCGTTGCGTGGACATGAGTATGTTAAGTCGTTTGAAGAAGGCGGCAGCACCGAGGGCGGCGAAGGTGTGACCGTGGCAATGCTGAAAAGCAGCTAATGCAAGAATCAAAAGGCGGCTTCAAAGCCGCCTTTTGATTCTTAATTTCCTGTGGCTGCGCGCCAGACCGCATCCAGCATGATCAAGCCGGTCATGCGATGAAGTTCCGAAGCTTCGGTGTTTAGATAGACGGCGCCCTGTTCTTCGCGTCCTTCCATAACGTAAAGACCGCGATCGGGCAGGCCGGATAACGCCGCCCAAAAATTCCAGAGCGGAAGATCGAATTCGGTGGCAAGCAGTGCCATGTCACGGTTGATGCGGTTATCCAGTTCTCGGTTATCCGCCTTGGTGGCAAGGATGGGGACCACCCCGGCATCCAATAATTGGGTAATGATCGTGCGCAAGTATTCGGTGTTGCGCGACTCGAAATGTGTGCCGATCTGGATAATGACAAACGACGGACGATGGGTACGCAGTTCGCAATCCACTGGCGTTTCTGCGGCTGTACAGCCGTACTCGCCGCGATGCCATTCCGTCCAAAGTAAGCCGCCGGGGGTGGTGCCGTCTTGTGATGTGGAACTTTCGCGGTTAAAGGAGCCTGTGAAATTGGTTACCGTCTGCTGCAGATCGGGAGAAAGGCTGTTATACACTGTAGGGTCGGTTTCGTAAATTCCAAAAAATTCAGCGGGTCTGCTTTGACAATCACCAAAAATGGAAAAAGCACTTGGATTATTGCCGAGCGCTTGCCCGGTATTGTAGATCTCGCTAATGCTGGGATTGATGGATGGAATGACAGGCAGTTCCATCCACTCATCAGAGCCGGTAGACGGCGCGAGTGTTTCCGTCATAGTTCGTGCCGTTTCGAGTATCTGCGGAGTTGAGGTTATCAGTAATACAGATGCATCTGTGGCTGTCGGCGCCGGCGTATTTGTGGGAGTATCAATCGTATTTCTATATCTGGGCGTGGGAATCATCTGATCCAGCGTCAGTGTTGGCGTGGATGTAATTGTTGGGATAACCCGTGCTTCCGACCCGCAGGCTGTCGTCACCATGAAAACCATTAAAGTTAGAAAATAGATACGCTTCATAATGAATTATTTAACCACAAATATCCAAAGGGTACAACGTATATTCAAGGAAAGCTCATATGGAATTTAAAAAAACGCAAAGGCCGCGACCTTTGCGTTTTATGGCTTGTCTTGTTATTAAAAACTCATGCATGCCCTTCTTAAATTATCTTGGAATTATGACTTTACCAGGGTGAATTTATCTTTTCCAATTCGGTAATTGCCATTGTGCTTCAAGACCTTCTCCACCAATTCCTCGGGGACGTCCACATAAGTGAATTTATCCTCGATTCGGATCTTGCCAATGACACTGCCCGGAATATCCGCGTGATGCGCAATGGTGCCGACGATGTCATTCGGGCGGACGCCGTTCTCCTTGCCTTTGTTCAATTTCAAACGCACCATGCCTGCTTCATGAGAAGCCCGCTTGTTGCCAGAATCGTGTTCGCCGCGCCTGCCTGTTTCGCGGCCGCGTCCGCCATCCCTGCCCTGCGGTTTACCGCGATTAAATTCACGGTCGCCGCGATAGGAGGAACGGCTTTCAGATACAACCACATCCGTCACATTTGCAACGGGGCGCTGCTTTTCGTCCGCGCGCGATAACTTCAAAGCGGCAGCTGCGATCTCGAGCGGATCGTGCCCTTCTTCCACCAAACGCGCCACAAGTTCACGCTCGCGCTGATACCGTCCACGGCCAAGCCAGATCTTCATTTGTTCCAGGACCTGATCTTCGCGATGCTTGGCGATATCTGCGGCGGTGGGTAGCTTCCCAAGTGTCAGCGCCTGTTTTGTCATGTGCTCGATCTCGCGCAGGCGGCGTTTTTCGCGCGGCGCGAATAATGAAATGGCAATACCCGTCTTGCCTGCGCGGCCTGTGCGTCCAATACGATGGACATACACTTCGGCATCATCGGGCAATTGGTAATTGAAGACGTGGGAAATATTATCAATATCCAAACCGCGGGCGGCGACATCTGTCGCGACCAATACCTTGATCTGGCCGCTGCGGAATCTGCCGAGGATCTGCTCGCGGGCATTTTGTTCGAGGTCGCCATTCAATGCTTCGGCAGGAAAACCGCGCGCGGAGAGTTGACCTGCAAGCTGTCCGGTTTCGATACGCGTGCGGACGAATATTAACGCACTGGTAATGGGTTCAATTTCAAAGAGGTTTGTCAGCGCCGCCAGTTTATCGCCCTCATGGACGAGGTAGTAGCGCTGTTCGGTCCCTGACAGGGTCATGGTCGCTTTTTTAATGGTGACAGATTGCGGGTCACGCATGAAGCGATCTGCAAGGCTGCGGATACGTACGGGCATGGTGGCGCTAAAGAGTGCAGTCTGTCTAACGGAAGGAGTCGCAGAGAGGATCTCTTCCACGGGTTCGATAAATCCCATGTTGAGCATTTCATCGGCTTCATCCAGCACAACGGTCTTGATCATGCTCAGATCCAATACTTTGCGTTCGAGAAGATCAATGATACGGCCGGGGGTGCCAACGACAATATCCACACCGCGCTTGAGTTGATTGACCTGCGGGCCGTAAGGCTGCCCGCCGTAGACTGCCAGCACACGCGCCTTGAGATGCTTGCCATATTGTTCCATGGCGGCGGCAACTTGAACAGCGAGTTCGCGTGTAGGCGCAAGCACGAGGGCCTGCGGCAGTCGTTGATGTATGTAATTGTGAAGAATGGGGAGTGCGAAGGCGGCGGTTTTGCCAGTGCCTGTTTGGGCCTGACCGATCACATCCACGCCTGTGAGCATGAGGGGGATCATGCCTTCTTGAATTCCAGTTGGCGTTACATAGCCAAGTTCGACGATGGCCTGCTCCAGCTCGGGGCGCAGGTTTAAAGAAGTAAATTCGGTTGTCATCAGATTTCCTTTTTTATATGTCTTTGCGAAGACGCTTTTGTTCTTCGCCTGAAGCAATCTCCCATAAAGTTGGAGGTTGCTTCGTCCCGATAAAAGCATTCGGGATGGTATCGGGGAGAGCATCCTCCTCGCAACGACATACCTAATTATGAAATGTTCTGATAACTCCGTTCACTTCCTTCTTGCCAACAAAGTTTGCTTTTGCAAACAAACTCGCCCAACAAAAAAGCCCGAGAAAATTTCATCGGGCTTACAGTTTAGAGTGACCAAAACAATTTCCCAAAAATGCTCTCCGTTGAGAGCGGACAAGAGTTTACCACAGAAATTTTGGATTCTGTGAAATTTGGTACACGAGATTCAAATCGTCATCAACACGATGGCCGCCAGCGCGGAAGCGATCCCGATCCACTGATTGCGGGTCAATCGTTCCTTGAGGAAGATCCACGCCAGCATAACAGTTGCGCCGGGGAAGAGGGAACTTAATACCGCGGCCACATCCATGCGACCTGATTGACCGGCGAGAATAAAAAATATATTTCCAGAAATATCAAGTATTCCATTGATCGTGATCATCGGCCACGCGGATGTGTCTTCCACCTTCCAGGAAGCGCGGGTAATCAACATGTAGGCAGTGATCAGGATCGTGCCGCCGCTGCGCGAGGCAACCATCGGCCAGACGGTCGCGCCTGTGCTGGTGGCTTCATGCATGAGCACAAAGTATGAGCCGAAGCCAATGCCGGCCAGCAGGGGCAGTTTCAAGTCGGAAAGATGCGCCAGAATGTTTGTGACGCCGTTCTCACCCTGAGAGATCATCCAAACCGCAAAGAGAGCGAAGCCAAATCCGATCACGGTCAATAGCTGTGGAATTCCCTCCTTGAAGATGCCCACAAAAACCGGCAGGGACGCCGCCAGCAAAGCGGAGACCGGTGTGGCGATGCTCATCAGGCCGAGCGTCATGGCGTGGTAGAGCATCATTAAGCCAACGGTGCCGAGCGCCCCGGCCAGCATCGAAAGCAACCATACTCTTTGATTCGGCAGAGACTCACCCGAAATTTTCACGACGATCAAAAGAAAGATAATGCCGATCGCCTCACTGTAAAAAACCGCGCGATACGCGCCTGTTTTTCGCGAAGCGAGCCCGCCCGTAAAATCGCCCGCGCCCCAGCCGAGCGCGGCGCCGAGACCGAATAGTATGGATAGCAAATTTGAACTCCTGGATTTTATCCGCTGATTAGTCAGATTGAGCAGATATTAACTTTATGAATCTTTGTGCCCTTTGTGGTGGATTAATTCTTTCCCGCCGCCTTGGCTCGTTCCAAAACCTTCTGCGCATTTTTGACCAGTGGCATGTCGATCATCTTCCCATCCAGCGAATATGCGCCTTTGCCTTCTTTTTGATTGGCCTCAAATGTTTCGACGATCCGCTTTGCATAAGCAATGGCTTCATCATTTGGCGTGAACGAAGTTTGGACAGGTTCCACCTGCGCGGGGTGGATGATCTGCTTGCCGGCAAACCCCAGCCGCGCGCCGAACTCAGATTCGATCCGCAGGGATTCGATATCCTTGTAATCGATCGTGACAATATCTATCGCCTGCAGATCATTTGCCGCGCAAGCGACGATCACTGCCTGCCGCGCATATAGCAATTCAACCGCTTCCTTTGGTTCGAACCGCGCCAATGGATGCTGCGAAATCTTCCCCGCCGAAGATGATCGCATCCAAGCGCGGATGCGCTGCGATCTCTTTGAGATTTAAAATCCCCTTGGCAGTTTCAATACCAATCAGAATCCGAATCGAATTCACAGGCCAGCCATATTTCAATTCCCCGGCTTCGATAATTTTGCTCGCCCATTCCACTTGATCAAAAGATTCAACTTTGGGAATCACGATCCCATCGGGGTGATATGGAAGCACGATCTCGATATCATCCTTCTCCCAGCCCGAGCCGACTGAGTTGATCCGCGCCAGTTTTTCGCTTTTGCCAAAATCCAATTCCAGCAAAGCTTTGACAATGGTCGCACGCGCCAAATCTTTTTTATTGATCGCCGTCCCGTCTTCCATGTCCATGCAAATGGAGTCAACTCCGAGCGTGACGGATTTCGTGATCATCTTCCAATTGTCACCGGGCATGTAAAGCAGTGCACGTCGTGAATGCATGATCGTCTCCATCAAAAATTACAGGTCAAAAGTATGTCTGCTGGATTTTGGCAAGAAGTCCAGCCGCTGACCTTTCTTCAAGAACATTGCTGTTCGTTCGAACTCAACCACTACTGTTCCATCCGATTTCTTTCCCCAATGTTTGAATCTGACAATGCCCACATTCGGTCTGGACTTTGACTCGCGGCGTTCCAGAACTTCGGTCTCGGCATAGATCGTATCATTATGAAATGTCGGGTTGGGATGGGTCACTTTGTCATAACTTAAATTCGCGATGATCGTGCCTTCGCTTAATTCTGCAACCGTCAAACCGACCACCAATCCCAAGGTAAAAATCCCATTCACGATACGCTGACCAAATTCCGTGTTCGCGGCGAACTCTTCATTCACGTGTAATGGCTGAGTATTCATCGTCAACGCAGAGAACAGCACGTTGTCCATTTCGGTCACCGTGCGCCCCGCCGAATGTTTGAAGTGCATCCCAACCTGCAGATCTTCAAAATATTTTCCAGCCATTATTCCTCCATCTCGATCAGGATCTGCTCCCGCTCAACAGTCTGACCCTGTGCCGCAAAAACAGACTTCACTTTACCATCTTTCAAAGCTTGAATGCGGATTTCCATCTTCATGGCTTCCATCGTCAAAAGAGTTTGACCCTTCTTAACGACATCGCCCACGCTGACAGAAACGCTTCGCACCTGACCTGGCATTGGGGCGATCAATCCCCGGCATGATCGTGTCTGACGCCTTGCTTCGCGCCCGAAGTTTTCGTCAGCATCAACGTGTGACCATTAATCGTCACCCATCTCTTCGCCATATCCGATGAGACGTAAACGGACTTTGACCCCCCCCCTCGATCAGGTAAATCCATTCGCCCCTGCGCCGCATCTACGCGGACGATTTGAACGGAGACAGTCTTTCCGTCCACGCTGGCGACATAATTATCGCCTGATGGGTTGATCTCAAGAGTTTGTCTGTCGAAGTTTATTTTCATGGTTAATTTCTATAATTATTCGTCTGCTTCCACGGGTTGAATGGATCGGTCTCATTGGAAACAGCGGGCTGTGATTTCGAACCAACAAAGACCACATCCGCAAGCGCTGCGGCGATTAGACTCTGGAGTTGGTCAGCTTGCTGACCAATGTCAAACAGCTTGCTGTTTGACTCCAGAGTATGTTCCACCCATCTGGTGGATACTTTACCGTTTGCAAAATCTTCATGCGCCATTACAGCTTGCATAAAATCGATATTCGTCACAACACCATGCACGATAAATTCACTAAGCGCGGTCTGCATCCTTTGAATGGCTGTCTCACGATTTTCTGCATGGACAATTAACTTTGCAAGTAAGGGGTCGTAAAAATGATTGACTTCACTGCCCGTTGAAAAACCTGAATCCACGCGGATGCCCGGTCCGTGCGGCTCGATGAATTGCAGGAGACTGCCTGTGCTTGGAAGGAATCCATTGGCTGGGTCTTCGGCATAGACGCGGCACTCGATGGCATGTCCGTGCTGGTGGAAGTCACTTTGGGTGAATGGGAATTTCTCTCCCGCCGCAATGCGGATCTGCCACTGGACAAGGTCAATGCCTGCGGTGAGTTCGGTGATGGGGTGTTCGACTTGCAATCTTGTATTCATTTCAAGAAAATAATATTGCGATGTGGTCGGGTCGAAGATAAATTCAATGGTGCCAGCGTTGTAATAATTGACGGCTTTGGCGGCGGCAACTGCGGCTTCGCCCATCTTTGCGCGGAGTTCAGGCGTGAGCAATGGCGAAGGAGTTTCTTCGATTATTTTTTGATGTCTGCGCTGAACGGAACATTCCCGCTCAAAAAGATGGACCAGATTTCCGTGCTTATCGCCAAAGACTTGAAACTCGATGTGATGCGCATCCGCCAAATATTTTTCGATCAGCAATCTTTCATCGCCAAAGGAATTCAAGGCTTCACTGCGCGCGGATTCGATGGCGTCGCTCAATTCGCTTTCCGCATTGACCACGCGCATGCCTTTGCCGCCGCCGCCCGCTGATGCTTTGATGAGTACAGGATAACCAATCTCTTTTGCGGCTTTTTTGAAATCCTCGTCTGACGCCAAACCTTCAAAACCTGGGACGGTTGGCACGCCAGATTTCTTCATCAATATTTTCGCCTCGGCTTTATCTCCCATTGCGCGGATGGAGTCTGCCGAGGGGCCGATAAATGTCAAATTCGCTGATTCAACTGCGGCGGCGAAGGATGCGTTCTCTGAGAGGAATCCATAGCCGGGGTGAATGGCATCTGCTTTCGAGTCGAGAGCGGCTCGGATGAGCGCGTCCGCATTCAAATAGGATTCTTTTGGCGCGGCGCTGCCAAGCAAAACAGCCTCGTCAGCGAGTTGAACGTGTTGGGCATTCGCATCCGCTTCGGAATAAACGGCAACGGTTTTTATACCAAGCTCCTTGCAGGCGCGCATGATGCGAATGGCGATCTCGCCGCGATTGGCGACTAGTATTTTTGTGAAAGGTGGTTTTGAGTCAGCACGTTTACTCTTCACCATCAATCGGCAATTTTTCGCGTTCTGGTTTCAATCCTGCTTTCCATTCATATCCTTCGGGACGCTCAGCCGCCCACTTGATGGTGTCGCGGACAGTCTCCTCGAGCGGCAGGAACTTTAAGCCCGAATTAACGGCTTTGGATATGTTGACGCGGGAAAAACCCGCATCTTCCGCAGTATCTGGAACCCAGACAGGCATGTCGCTCCATGGGGCTACCTTGTTTTGATCAAGGAATTCCACAGACGCCCATTTGAATTTTGCGTCGCTGGCGCTGACCAGTTTGCAGGTGTCGAGCATTGCGCCTAAAGTCAGTTCGTGATCTGGTCCCGTCGCATTGAAGACGCCTGATACATTTTGCTGTATCAGTTCAATAATAAAATCGGACAGGTCACGAACATCAATGATTTGAATTGGTATCTCAGGTTTCTCAGGCGCGAGGACGCTCCCGCCGCGCGCGACACGCACAGGCCAATACGTGAAGCGATCTGTTGGGTCATGCGGACCAACGATGAGGCCCGGGCGAATGATCAACGAGTCCATGCCAAAAACATCCTGCACGGCTTTTTCACATAAGGCTTTCAAAGGGCCGTATGACCCGCCTGTGATCTCCTCGATTGTTTCATCCTCGATCTTTCCGACAGGATCGCTTTCGTTGATGCCGATCTTTTTGAAATCAGAGTACACCGAAATGCTGGAGATAAAAACATACTGTTCGACTTTGCTTTTCAATGCTTCAGCAGACATGCGGACGATGCGCGGAAAATATCCGCAGGTATCAATGACCGCATCCCACTGACCCGAAAGTAGATCCAGATCTTTTTCACGGTCTCCCTGAATCTTTTCCACCTGACCGAACAGATTTGGATTCGTTTGTCCGCGGTTGAAGAGCGTCACTTCATGCCTGCGGGCGCGCGCAGAGTTGACAAGATGCCGCCCCAGAAAACGTGTACCGCCGATGATGAGGATTTTCATTTTGTCTCCATTTGTACGTCATTGCGACGAAGCAATCTCCACTTTTCAGGAGGTTGCTTCGGGCGAAGAGCACGCCCTCGCAACGACATAACATCTTTATTTCTTCGATCTCGTAAGAACCATTTCGGTTGCTTTGGCTTCTTCCCCTTCGGGGGTGATGTTGTAGGCGGTGATGGTCAGTTGATCTCCATCCAATTCCACTTCGGTGCGCCAGCTCCAGTCTGGTCCGCCAGTGGGGTCAGGGTAACTGCCCGTGACGGCAAATCCGTTTTCTTTTTCCCTGCCGACGCAGAACATGATGCCCGTGTTGGTATGGAATGAATCCACCCACGAGGTTTCGAATTGTTCCAGTGTGGTGTTGTATCCAAAGGTGAACATGCCGTGCTGCGCTTCGCCTTCGATGGATGATTGATACAAGAAGAGGGCGTAGCGTCCTTCGAGCAGAAGTTGAATAGTTCCTACAATGGACGCTTCGTCGGCAAGTTTATCTGGTTCCATCCAAAGACTGGATGTGCCGCGCCAGTTGCCTGCCATTCGTGCGAAGAAGTGATGGGGAGTGGCGATTGAGTTTGAGAAAGTCATAGTTAATTCCTACTTTTAAGTCTTATAACCAAAACAAAATGGATAAGGTTTTATGACATTAGAATGGTTTCGATCAGCGGGAAACCTGTGGGACAATTTTTTCGGCTAATAGCTACGTTTTGCGGGCTATTCAATCGATAGACATGCTTGTAACTTCTTAATTCTTGAACGGATTCAAACCATAATTTTTCACTTCTCATAACAACCACAATAGCTTTCTGCGAAATAGCTTTTTGAACGAGATGAAAACTGTAATTCTGCGAATCTATGATCTTATTCAACCGTGCAAATTTACGGGAGTGATATGGAAACCACTCAATGCAACAAACCCTATTTGCAACTTTCTGGAGTCCAGCTGTTTTAATCGGCTCCTTAAGTTTAGTTTGCCACCACCTTGCTCCACCAATCTCCACATCCAAACTTGGATCTAAAAACCAAAAGGGATAATCCATTGGGCTATGATGGATATTTTTCTCCCAGAGTATCCGCACATGTTTTTGATTATAAAAAGCAACATCTTCATCGGCGTATCCTGGGTTGAGATTTAATAAAATAATAGGCGCATTGGGATCACCAATATAAGGCTCTGGCAAAATGTGATGTTGGATTATAGTGTCATGTGATAGTTTTCGATTTTCAAAATCTATGAGTTCATAATCCGAAGGTAATATATATGGTTGTGTTTCAGGTAAATTTTTCCAAGGATTGTTCATTAAAGTTTATCCATTGTTATCTCTAATTACATTCTGAAAACGCCGAAGCCGCCTTCTTCTTTTGGCGAATTCAAAACGATTGATAAAGCTAATCCTAAGACTTGCCTAGTTTCATCGGGAGCAATGACTCCATCATCCCATAATCTTGCGGAGGAGTGATAGGGACTGCCTTCGGTTTCGTATTTCTCCAGGAGTGGACGTTTGAACTCGTCCGCTTCTGCCTGGCTGAGAGTTGGTTTGCCTTCTCGAGCGAGTTGATCTTGTTTGATGGTTAAGAGCACATTCGCGGCTTGTTCCCCGCCCATGACGGAGATGCGCGCATTGGGCCACATCCACAGGAAGCGGGAGCCGTAGGCGCGGCCTGCCATGGCGTAGTTGCCTGCGCCGAAGGAGCCGCCGATGACGAGAGTCAATTTGGGGACGCGGGTCGTGGCAACGGCATGAACCATCTTCGCGCCGTCTTTGGCGATGCCGCCTGTTTCGTATTCCTTGCCGACCATGAAGCCTGTGATATTTTGCAGGAACAGCAATGGGATTCCGCGCTGGTCGCAGAGTTCGATGAAGTGAGTCCCTTTGAGCGCGGACTCGCTGAACAGCACGCCGTTGTTGGCGATGATGCCGACGGGGTATCCGTGGATGCGGGCGAAGCCTGTTACCAGCGTGGTACCGTAACGCGCTTTGAACTCGCGGAACTTGGAACCGTCCACGATGCGGGCGATGATCTCGCGGACGTCGTAGGACTCTTTGAAGGTGCGCGGCAGGACGCCGTACAATTCGTCAGGGTTGTATAAAGGTTCTTCGGGGGGAGCAACTTCCAGCGCGGAAAGATGCGAGCGCGCCAACGCGTGTCCTCGGGGCAGAGTCTCTACGATGCTGCGAAGAATCTCGATGGCATGATCATCATCCTCGGCGAAATGATCCGCAACACCGCTCTTGCGGGTGTGGACATCTGCGCCGCCCAATTCTTCGGCAGTGACATCCTCGCCCGTGGCGGCTTTGACGAGAGGCGGGCCGCCCAGAAAAATAGTGCCCGCGCCTTTGACAATGATGGCCTCATCGCTCATCGCAGGGACGTACGCGCCGCCCGCGGTGCAGCTGCCCATGACGGCGGCGATCTGCGGAATGCGCTTGGCAGACATGCGCGCCTGATTGTAAAAAATGCGTCCGAAGTGATGCGCGTCGGGGAAGACCTCATCCTGCAGCGGCAGATACGCGCCGCCCGAATCGACAAGATACAAACAGGGCAGATGATTTTCCTCGGCGACCTGCTGCGCGCGCAAATGCTTTTTGACGGTCATCGAAAAATACGAGCCGCCTTTGACAGTGGCGTCGTTGGCAACGATCATCACTTCGCGGTTGGAGATCCGTCCGATGCCTGTGACGATGCCCGCGCATGGCGCTTCGTTGTTATACATGTTGGTTGCATGCGGCAAGCGCGGAGAGTTCGAGGAAGGGCGCGCCAGGGTCGAGCAGACGTTCGATGCGTTCGCGCACGAAGAGCTTGCCCTGTTCTTCATGTCGCTTGCGGTATTTCTCGCCGCCGCCTTCACGGACGAGGGCAAGCCGCTTCTTCAATTCACTCGCGAGGGCGCGGTTGTGTTCTGCATTGGCTTTGAATTCGGGGGATTGCGGGTCGAGCGCGGAGGAGAGAGTTTCCATGGGATCCAGTGGGTAGTGGTCAGTGGATAGTGGATAGTTTTCAGTGGGGTGAGTCTAGCATAAAAAGGGGGGATGAGGAATGAGTGATAAGTAATGAGTAACAAGTAAAAAGGACTCGGCGAAGGGCTGAGTCCTTTTTGTCAGGTTGGGATTTAATCGCGAGGAGCAGAGGACGCGGAGAAGAAATCTCCTCGCGACCCCGTATATGTTTGTTATCAGGAGATTGCTTCGGGCTTTCACACCTTCAAACTTGTTCTAACTTTTCTAAAAACCGTTCCGCTTCTTCATACGCCACCTTGTAATAATACGGCGGACCGTCGCAATAGGCCAGCTTCAGCGCGGACTCGGCATATTCCTTTGCCTTGACTTTATCCTTCTCCTGCTCCAGCGCGTATTGGGCGAGGAAGAGATTCACATCCGCCCCCTGCAACACGTACCCGCTGCGCTCCGTGATCACCAGCGCCTCGGACGCTTTTTCCTGCGCGTCTTTGAGATCGCCCTGCTTGTAACGCAACCGCGCCAGGTCGAGCAGGATGTCGGCTTCTGCGTCAACCGCATTGATTTGCCGACAGAGATTGAGCGCTTTGGACAGGTTTTCTTCTGCCAGAGTCAAATCGTTATTGGCGCGATATGCTGCGCCGAGTAGCCAGTAGACACGAACATAATCACGGGGAACATTCATACGTGTGCGTGTTGTTTCATCTGCCAATTCAAGAGCGCGTTGGATGCATTCAATTGCCGATTTACAATTTACGATTGACGATTGGGGATTGGCACGCGCCATCAGTAGGAAACGCAGGGCGCGGTATGACCATGCTACACCTTGCATTTGAATTTTTTTATCTTTGCCAGCCATCTCAAGAAATATTGAAAGTTCTTGTTCTGCTTCATTCCACAATCCGCACGTAATAAAAACGCGCGACAGGTGAGAGTGATCACTTGCTTCCTCAAATTTATTATCTATTTCTCTGCATAAATCCATAGCGCGACGCAGGTTACGCTCCGCGTCGCTTAACGCACCGATGACCAGTTGCTGTCCCGCCACGTTCCCCAGCCCGATGGCGAGATGTTCCTTGTTTTTCGTTTTATTCTCGTAAATATCATTTGTCATTTCACGCAGTTTCACAGAGTAATACGGCTGACCACTCATTCCATAAGCAGCACCGAGGGCATTGAGAGTGAATGCTTGGGCGCTTTCATCTTTCAGACGCGGCAGTTTATCTTCACCGTCAATAAATAAAGCGCGTAAAAGTTCAATGCGTAATTGATAAGCGCCAAATTGATAATAAGTTGGTTTGTTAATTCGGTCATAAAACAACTTCACTGCCTCATCCAGATTCCCCGCCCTAAGCATGTGATGATACAGTTCGATGACGGGCGTGAGGTCTTCCAGCGTTTTCACGTTCTTGTTCGTCACGGGCATGACGTCAACAAAGTGCATGGCAAGTTGGACGTGCGCCTCTTTGCGCCGCTTTTCGTTGGTGAAGTGGTCGTAGGCATAATGCCGCACGATCGGGTGCATATCGTAGCGTCCGGTCTCGCCCGCGTATTGCAGTAGTCCGCGCTTGCGCAGGTCAAGCAGGGCTTTGTCCAGGTCGGGGCTGGGGAACACCTTTTTGAGCACGGCGTATTCCATTGAGCCGCGAAAGCAGGAAATCTTGCTCAGCAAATCCATGCGCTCGGGGGCTAAACTTTCATACGCGCGTTCCAAAACGTGATGCCGTCTGGCTCTCACGTCCTCGAAGATTTCCAGATTCTTCACCGCCGCAATATCGCCGCGCTGCGCGAAGCGATGGTCTTCGTTGATCAAACCGACCAGCAGGCTCAAACTCAACGGGTGATAGCCATACGTGGCGCACACTTCGACGATCTCCGCGCGCGTGGCTTGTATCCCTTCGTTGTGGAAGTACGTCACCGCGTCCTCGGGCGAGAAGGCGGAGAGCGACTCATCGCGGCAGCCTTTGAGCAGTTTGCCGTCGGCGCTCTCCAATGCGCGCGGACACAGGCGCGTGGTCATCAAGACTTTGGACTTCATGCCCGCGCCGCTCAAGCCGCGCAGGAAGGTTTCCGTCAGCGGGGAGGAGCAATCGCGCTGGGATGGGTCAATGTCGGCATCTTCATCATCACTTTGCAGCGCGGCATCCATCCGCCCGTATTGACGCAGCAAGCGCTCGAAGCCGTCCAGCACGATCAGGATGTTCGTCCCACGCATCGCTTCCAGCAGATCATTGACCTGCTGCCGCGCGGACTCTTTGACCTCCACGCCGAGATGTTTCAGCGTCTCCGCGAGAAAACTCTCAAAGCCCGATTCCTTTTCATAGAACGACCACCAGACCGCCGTCTGCCATTTTGTTTTATCAACGTTATTGTTGAACCATTGCCATGTCAAAATTGATTTGCCAAATCCCCCAAGTGCGCGCAGGATTAACAAATTATCTTTATCATTGCTCAACCACTCATCGAGCATTTCCAACTCTTTGACTCGACCTGTAAAATTCTCGATGTCGCCATAACGATGACCGAAGAACCAGCGTATGTCCACGGGGATTGGCGGCGGGTTGACGGGTGAACCAAGCGCCTCAAGCAATTGTTTCCAGGCGATGTCCCAATCATCTGGATTGTAGAAGTTGACGTAGGTGAGATAACTATTTGGAGAAAAAAAACAACAAAAAAAAAGGAAAAAAAAAAAAAAAAAAAAACAAACCGGAAAAAAAAAAAAAAGGGGGGGGGGGGGGGGGGGGCCCCCCCGCCGGGAAAGCCAAGCCAGGGGGGGGAACCCCCCCCCGGGGGGGGCCCCCCGCGCCCCCCCCCCCCCCCCCCCGGCCCCCGGGGGAAAAAAAGAAAAAGGGGCCCCCCCCCGGAAAAGCCGGGGGCCCCCCCCCCGCGCCAACCAACAGCGGGGGAAAAAAAAAAAGAAAAAAAAAGGGGGGGGCCCGCCCCCCCCCCAGGCCGACCCGCCGCCCCCCCCCCCCCCGGGCCCGCGCCCCCGCAAAGAAAAAAGGGGAAGGGCCCAACCCCCCCCCCGGGGGGGCGCCCGCCCCCCCCCCGGCGGGGGGGGGCCCCCCCCCCAAACCCCCAAGGCCCGGGCGGCGGCCCCCGCGGGGGGGGGGGGGCGGCCCCCCCCCCCCCCCCGGGCCGGGGGGGGGGGGGAAGGGGGCCCCCCCCCCCCCCCCCCCCCCCCCCCCGACCCCCCCCCCCCCCCCCCCCGCCCCCGCCCCCCCCCGCCCCCCCCCCCCCCGGGGGCCCCCCCCCCCCCCCCCCGGGAAAAAAAAGGGGCCCCCCGCCCCCCCCCCCCCCCCCCCCCCGCCCCCGGGGGGGAGAGCCCCCCCCCCCTTTCCGGGGGGGCCCCCCGCCCGGGGGGCGCCCCCCCCCCCCCCCCCCCCCCCCGCCCCCCCCGCCGCCCGGGGGCGGGGGGGCGGGGGCCGGCCCCCCCCCCCCCACCGGCCCCCCCCCCCCCCAAAAAAAGGGGGGGCCCGGGGGAAAAAGCGGGGGAGCGGGCCCCGCCCCCCCCCCGGCCCCGGGCGGGGGGGGGGGGGGGGGGGGGGGGGCGCCGCGAAAGGGGGCCCCCCCCCGGGGGGGAGAAAGAAAAACGCCGGGTTTGGCCCCCGGGGCCCCCCCGCCGCCCCAAAAAACCCCCGCAACGCCAAAAATCCCTCCCGCCCCGGGGCCCAGGGGGGGGGCCCGTCCCGGCTACCATGAAATTTCCAACGGCAGGTCGCATTTTTCTTTCAGCATTGGCACAACGCGAGTTTTTCGATTGGCAGGGTCAAGCGTTTGCGAGATCAGGCTCTCGAATTCCGTCCAACCGCTTTTCAAATAAGCCTCGGTCAAAACCAAAAGCGTGTGTTTGCTTTCCAGAATTCCATCGCGCATATTTTTGATGGCAGGCTTGCCGATTTGAAAATCACGAAAATCAATGCAGACTTTCAGTCCCGCTTTTTCCAAAGCAGACAGTAAATCCTTCCGCACCCAATCTTTGTTTGCGGAACTATATGAAATAAAAACGTCGTATTTGAAATCATCTGCCATAACCACCTGCCCTCGCAATGAAAAAGCGTCTTCGCTATTATACGATTAAAGAACGGACGGGATATCCCGTCCGCGTTGCAGATGCCTGTCTATTATGGCATCAAATCCACCATGCCCAAAAGCAGCCCAAACCGAATCGCCGCAATCACTCCGCGATTCTCTCCATTTTATAAAAGAGCCGCCTGTGATACCATTCCCCGCATGAACTTTTCTGAGATCACAGATGATCTGTTTATTGGTAGCATGCCTTCAAAAGGTGACTACGAACAACTGCGCGCGCTGGGCGTGCGGCTCATCATTAATATGCGTTTCTCGCTTGCGCCGAAGCTTGATCTGCATGCTGAGCCTATACAAACCTTGTGGCTGCCTTCCATTGACAGTCCGTTCTTCCCAATTTCGATAACAAAGCTGAAGCGTGGTGCGCGGTCCGCGCTGGAAACGATCCGCGGCGGCGGCAAGGTGTACACGCATTGCGCTTATGGACGTCACCGCGGGGTGGCAATGGGCGCGTGTGTTCTCATCGCCCAGGGATTTGATCCGTTCGTGGCGATGCAGTTGATCAAGCAAAAACGATCAGTGGCGGACCCGGACGCGTTCTATATCCGGCCGAGAATATTAAGATTTGCAAGTCAATGGATGGAATAACTCCGTCTGGATCTAGTCTTGTTCGTTGTCAAAGCGCCGCATTAGCTTGCAGAGCATAAAACCCTGGGGAATAGTCCCGCCCGCCTATAGAAGACCGCCTCTCGTTTTTCATTGACACATCAGATGTCACGTGATAAAGTAGTGGCCTACACGGATACCAGTAGTTCGCTTTGGAAGTATAACCATCGGCTCATGGGTAACAGTCCATGAGCCGTTTTGTTTTGTCTGTTCTGGCGAAAGAACCGGGTCCTCCAATTTTTTAAGTTGCCATAGGAGGCAAACAATGTCAGAACGTATTATCGGAACAGTCAAATGGTTTAACGGAAGCAAGGGCTACGGCTTTCTTGCTCGTGAAGGTGGCGCAGATGTATTCGTCCACTTCTCCGCTATCCAGGGTGACGGTTTCAAAAACCTTGAAGAAGGTCAGAAAGTAGAATTCACCGTTGAGAAAGGCCCCAAGGGTCCGCAGGCTACTAACGTAGTTGTCGTCAACTAATTCGCACTGAAAACTAAAAACTGCCCGAGGCCTCAAGCCTCGGGCAGTTTTTGATTCCTGCTTTGCAGGAATGGATGCTTATTGTATAAAAGCCCATTTACGTCAAACGGGCTAAATTTCACTTCCATTACAACGCTTAAAAATACGGTATACTAATTAAGATTTTATGTCTATTCAAGTTCCATTTTGAGTTCGAAACAAGGATTCCTGCAAAACGGCATAATTCAAAGCCATCAAACGCTATTTTTACAATATACTTGATATTGTTTTTGTGAAAAAACAAACTTCAAGCATTTTTAAACCCGATATTCTTATCCAAAGTGTTGGCAGCCACTCGTTGAGATTCTTTTTTGCATGTATTGCATAATTTTTGTGGTATCCGTATATCGAACTGAGGTCGTTGGAAACTATGCCCACATATAACATATTAATTATTGAAGATGATGCCATTGTCGCAAAAACAATCGAACGCTGCCTGCGCGGGAATGAATACCGCGTTCAAGTGGTCAATACCGGGATAGCCGGTCTGCGGGCTGCGCGACGCAAAGTGCCGGATTTGGTATTGCTGGATGTCATGATGCCCGGTATGGATGGTTATACCGTTTGCAAAGAGATGAGGGACGACGCGTTTCTTAAAGAAGTGCCTATCATCTTTTTAACGGCAAAGAACAAGGTGGAAGATAAGATCGTCGGTTTGAGCGTTGGCGCAGATGATTATCTGGGCAAGCCCTTTAATGTGGATGAGCTGCTCTTAAGGGTAAAGGCGATCCTCCGCAGAACCAATCCTTCAAATAAGCAGCCCGTTGAAGTTGAAACAAACACTTCTTCAAGCGCCGATCGAAAAACCCGTCCGCTCGGACAGGCAGATGTTGATCCGGTTATTCGTATTGGAGAGTATTCCCTAAACACGCGCACCTACGAGTTTTCCAGCCCAAAGAAAGGGAAGTTTCGCCTTACGCCCGTCCAATACACATTGTTATATCATTTGATGACACATCCCAATAAGATCTTTTCGCCTTCGCTTCTCCTGGATGAAGTTTGGGATTATCCCTCGGATACAGGCAGCGCGGATCTGGTCCGCGTTCACATTAAAAATATTCGCGAAAGTATTGAAGAAGACCCGAAGAATCCAGTTTTTATAAAAACTGTTCAAGGATATGGGTATACCATTCAGACGGATGAATAGGATGCCCGATCAATAGTTCTGAGAATGCTGTTCAGGCGAACTACGGGTATCCATGATCTTTTTTGCACACGAAAATTATCCGAATACGATAAGACGGAATGCCGACGGGGGAATACAGCCTTCTGTCACTATTGTGTTTCTGGTCATCCATAAAAGCTGGGTGCAGACACTGCAAAAAACAGCGACTATTTGAACATCCCATATACCCTAATACACTGACGCTATTCGTGGAGAATTGCAATGCATGAGATTTCATATGATTCAATTGAACTAATGTTTCTTGAAACTTTAATAAATGAAGAGAACAAGCATAGCGATCAAAACACGATACAAATGGATGCCGTAAGCAGCATCAGCAGATATGTTAAAGCAGATGAAGCCCTGTTTATTCTTTTTGATTTTGAAAATCCTGATATGGCGGTGAAAAAACTGCTTGGTCCTCAACATACCTGGAAATCTGAGAGTACTTTTCTGGTAAAAGACAGCCGCCTCTGCAGCGCTGTGCCAGATACCCTGGTGGTACTTGATCATAAAAACCGCTCTGTCCTCGAATCTGACCCCGTAATTTATGATAGTTTCACAAACTCAATTGATGATGTTATTCTGGCGCCATTAAGTGTTGATAAAGCCACATTGGGGTTAATGATATTTACCAATCCCGAGTTTGATTTTGAAGATGAAAGACGAAGTAAATTTTTACAGCTTATGGTTAAGGGATTGGCGAATGCGATATTTTCAGTGGAGCACAACCGTCAATTAATAGTCAGCAAGGCAGACCTGGAAGCGAGTCAGTGGGAGATCCTGAATTCCCGAAATACGCTGCGAACATTTTTTGATAATATCCCCACCTGTGTATACATTGTTGACCGGTCTTATACCATCCTGGCGATAAACAGCCGACGCAGCGACCGTATTGGCAAGGCTCCAAATGAGCTCGTGGGAAGAAAATGTTATGAGAAGTTGTTTGGGAACTCCACTCCATGCGCCCTTTGTCGTATTGGCGAGGCATTTGACGGGGTGCCGTCCGTTCGCAACTTCAGAGAATGGGGCGCAAAGGAAACATTTGTACACTGGGAAATTACAACCGTCCCAATTCGAGAAAGCACAAATGTGATCAATCGTGCGATAGTTTTTGATGAAGATATCACCGAAAAATGGGTGTTGGAAGCAGGACTGATCCAATCAGAAAAAATGGCCTCGATCGGGCAGTTGGCTGCGAATGTGGCCCACGAAATCAATAATCCGCTGGCGGCGATCATTGCCAATGCTCAGTTGCTGCTGCGCGACCTGCCTAGCGCCGATGAGGATACGATCGAGTCGCTTAAGCTGATAGAAACCGCGGGTGTTCGCGCCGCGAAAATAGTGGGTGATCTGTTGGAAAGCGCGCGCAAGGAAAAAAGAGAGGAGTACGAAGAGATCTCTTTAAACGAAACAATTCAAAATGCGCTTTCAATGGTCAGCTTTGAAATAAAAAATCGTTCCATAACAGTTAAGCTCGAATTGGACGATAAGATGCCGAATATTTTCGCCCACAAAAACAAATTGATAGGCGTTTGGATCAATTTAATAGTCAACGCTTTGGGGGCGATAGAATCAACAAAGGGTGTAATTTCGATCTCCACCCGTTACGAAAAGCAGGAATACCAAATTATTTTTTCTGATAATGGAAAAGGGATTTTGCCGGAAAATCAAGAGCAAATATTTAAACCTTTTTTCACTACAAAAAAAGTCGGCACCGGTACTGGCTTGGGGTTATTTGTGAGTCTTCAGGTGATCAAAGAACACCATGGGGATATTCATTTTGAGACGAAGCCTGACAATGGTACAAGTTTCATCATCATCATACCCAATATCAAGCGGAACGAAGCCTGATTCTATTCGGTCTTGGTCAACTACTGGATCGCGCCAGGCGGAATCCCATGGATGGCGAAAGATGATTGGGTAAAACTCCCTCCCGCACTGCACAGCGGGCAAGTTTGCGTGAGTAATACCAGGCCCCGCCTCGTACCACATAACGTCCATTGGGTTTTATTTCTTCTCTGTTTGTATTAGGGCGGTAAGGATACGGCATAAACAGCGATTGAGTCCACTCCCAAACATTACCAACCATATCCGCCGCGCCGCACACACTATCCCCGCCTGGAGAATAAGATCCAACCGGGGTGGTTCCTTTTTTGTCACTCTCGACCGTGTTACAGCGCCACGGGTCAAAAGTATTTCCCCACGGGAATATCCGTCCGTCCTCGCCGCGGGCGGCACGTTCCCATTCTGCTTCAGTTGGAAGTCTATAATTCAATTCGGTTTTTTCGTTAAACCAACGAATATATGCCTCGACATCAAGCTTGGACACTCCAACTACAGGATGATCATCAGTGCCTTCAGGGTAGGTATACCCAGGCCAATTGCGTGGAATTCGGTGACCCAGATCCCAGATGAACGTATAATATTCCGCGTTGGTCACAGGATATTGAGCAATTTCAAAGGCGGGTAAGGTGACCAGATGTTGTGGTTGTTCGGCTACAAACAGATCGTTATCTGACCATTCATAGGCCCAGTCTGATTCTTTTAACTGTAATTGTTTAATATTGTCGTCGCTCGTGCCCATTAAGAAACTCCCCTTTGGAACTTCAAGCAATACAGAGGGCTTAATCTTATGGGGAGCTCGGGGGGCTACTTCCCATCCTTCGGCGTTCAACTTTGAATCAGTCATGTGATACCTTCCTTTTACAATTGATTGATAATGGAAGCATAAATCTTGAGTACTTTATCAATGTTCGCGCTCACATCCTGGCTAATTGCAAATAAAAATGGTTCCTTGCCGGCTTTTTTTTGATAAACGTCAAGTTGCTCGATAGTGCTTAAGATGGTATTTTTCCATGCATCTGGGGTGTTTTTTACCCATTGTCCATATTGTAATAGTTCATGAAAAGTTAATTGTTCGCTGGCGATCCATGGGGTCTTGGATATCATAAATTCAAGCAGTTTCGCTGTACTCAGACGAACATCGTAATTTCCATGGATAGGCGCGAGCCCAATATCCAACTTAAGTAAAATGGTGACCCACTCTTCAAAAGAGCGGGGATAATATATCTTTATCTGTGCCGGATCAATATCAAATTTCATGTCCGGACCTTTTTCCAGGTTACATAATATTAATTTTGCCTCTGGCCGCTTTTGGCATACATATTCAATGGCGGCTAACAGCCCGCTTTTCATAAGGCTGTCGTAATTTACGCTATTACCCAATCCAATCCAGACTTCATTTTCGTGGGTCTTATCCAAGACTGGGTATTGGTAGGTATTTATGTAATCTGGTATTTGATAAATGTTTGTAAATTGCGACCAATCATCCACGAGTCGAGTAGACGATACGGTGGCTGCGTCCACCATATTAAGTCCCCACTTGAATTGTTCTAGTGGGCTTGGATCAATAGGGGTGTCATCTTTGGCTGTCCAATCTTCCAAAGGCACCCCATGAAACCAAAATGAATATTCAGGCTTGTCGGCAGTCATGAAGTTGACTGCCTGGTCAAAATCCACGATCACCTTTTTATCACGCGCCTTCCAGTATTGAAGGGCGTTAAGAATCGGTCCGTATAAATAACGATAAATGACAAGAATATCAGAACCTGCACACATCAGTTGCGCATCCACCGTGTTTTGAGCAAAAGAGTTTATGTCCAATAAGTTTGCGCTATGAGAGCCGGTTCGATTGATCGCGTCAACCAGGTTGCGGCATCTTAATTGGACTCTAAGCTGATCTGTCAGGCAATTTGAATAAATATAGGTAATTACCACTTTAATGCTCCGCCATCAGGTGTGACGCGTCTTTTTTACTTGTATTGGTTAAGCGGTCAATAGCTTCCAACCATAACCTTCCCACATAATTCATTTCCCTGGATCTGGCAGCATGTTTACCCGCCTCCCCCAGGCTGCGGCGAAATTCATCATCCATGATGAGGTGTCTTAAGTTGAGATGCCATTCGTCAAGAGTCTCAGAGATGATTCCTCCGGCCTGCCAGCGGCGAAAAGAGGAGATTGGAGACGCGATCCATGGAATTCCCTTTGCGCCGGCTTCCACCAAGATCGTATCGGCTAGAGAGGTATTGTATGGAAGGTTACGCAAGGGGACTAATAAGACATCTATCTGACTTAATAGGTAGGGGAATTCCTCATGCGCAACAACCGGCAGATACATGCGTCGATTTTCCGGCAAATTCTCAAATAAACGATAAGCCTGTGGATTGCCGATAATCACGATGCGGGTATTGGGAAACTCGCGGACAATCCGGATGATAAAACGGCGAATAAACAACAGGTCTTCCAATTGACCGCTTGTGCCCACCCACCCAATATTTATGGTGCTGCGAGGATGCGTGCTTTTATTCCAAAGCTTATTTTGATGAGACCATCCGTCCGGGATGACGCAGACATTATCAACCAACACCTTTAAAGAATCAGCTTGCGCCTCGGACGGCACAGAAACCATGCTTGCCATCGAAATTGCGGAATTATACGCATTGCTCCTTGTCTGATTCCCCAATCCTTTTGTATTGTATTCATGGTGAGAGGCCGGCTGTTTCTCAAAATCGGTGTCAAGATCCACGATGATTGGGGTATTTCCAAACGATAAAGCAGAAAGGCTTTCAAGCAGCGCCGGGTTTGTATGTGGGTTACTTGTAATGACAATGTGCGGTTTTAGGTCCCGTCCAGAAACATATTCTCCCTTTTCTAAAACCTTGCAACCGTACGATTCCAATGCCGATTTGAGCAGGGTCATCCGGTTTGACTTTTTCTCAATATCCGGCAAAAGCATCAGAATATTTCCATTAAACTGAAGAGCGGGTAAATCATTATTCTCATCTTTCAGGGATTTACCATCTTCTTTTGCGACCAACTGGTAATCAATGTTAAGTTGAAGGCTGCGTAATGATTCGGCCAACTCGGACCGTCCATCGACATGAGCCTGCCGAATGTTCAATTCGATAAGTGCCGGGAGGAGCTCGTCAATTTCATCCAAATGTTTGGAAACCAACTCTGCAGGGTTTTCACTATTAAGGATCTTTTCGAGCAAGAGCGCTGCCCGCAGAATATCATTTTCATTGATGATTTGAGTTTTTCCAGTTAAACGCTGGAGTAAACGCGCAACTGCCGGCAGGTCGGTCGGGATAGGCTCTTCAATTCCGTTTTTATCATCAATTTCTTCCGCAAGGCTGATCTGGTGCTCGATGGTCTTATTTTGCGGATCCAATTGTTGAGCGTGCAAGTAGATGCTTTTTGCAGTTTTGCCATCGCCGCTCGCTAAATAAAAATTCCCAAGTATGTGAAGAGTTTCAAGATCATCGGGATAATCCACCAATATCTTGCTGAAAACATCCAGCGCATCGGCTAGCCGGTTGTCGTTCAAATAAGTTTTACCTAATATTTTTCTTACTTTTAATTCTGGTTTCATCAGGTTCACCAATTGAGCTTAAGATCGTTTCATGACGCTGAATTTTTATCCAAATCATAGCACTTCGAAACGGGTGCATGGTTTCTGCCGCAATGTGTAGGGTGGCTTTTATAGATATAGGGTCGTGATTCATCAACTGCGTGTTTAGTATAGTTTATTAATAAAATATATCCTATAAACCCTTTCTGAATATTGCGTAAAGATGGGATAAAAGAATTTATGCACAAATAATATCGATTTTATGTGCCATTTACTTACATTTCCCGGCATTAACAATAGAATTGCACATCATGACAAATAATGTTGGTCAAATACCATCCACGTACAATCTTTCGGGAATGACTGCTCAGCCCAATGCTGCCGAATCGTCTTCGAATGACATGCTCTCCTCGTTCAAAGAAATCCTTTCCACCATGATGATGACGAGCGGTGGTTTGTCTTCAGGTCAACAAAACAGTTCCGGGCTTAGTGATTTGATGGCTCCTCTCATGATGATCACCTTGCTTGAAAAATTGGTGGAGGGATTGGTCGAGCAGGAAACGCCAGCAGGGACTGTGCAGCAAAAAGATTTATTCAACCAGGGAAGTAAAATTGAACCTTCCGGTCGCCCCGTAGGAGGAGTATTAACCCAGAACTATCACCCTGGACATAATGGATTGGACTTTGGTATTCCGGTAGGCACTCCAATAGAATCGACCATGGATGGCAAGGTTGTGCATGCAGGCTGGAATAATCAAGGATATGGGAATCTCGTTATTGTAGAGAATGGCGGCTATAGAACGTACTATGCCCATCTTTCCAGTATTCCTGTATCAGTGGGTGATACTGTGCGTGCCGGGACGACGATTGGCCTTTCAGGAAATACTGGAAACTCGACTGGACCACATTTGCATTATGAAATACGAAAAAACAATGTTCCTGTTGATCCCACTTCGACGACCTTGGGTTCCTTTGCATAAAGAAGATCAGTCCTGCATAAAATAGGTAATACAGATGTGCAGGTAATCTAATTCATGACCGCACAATTGAGAGCGCCCGATTGACATCCAACATGGACCTATTACAAGTATTAAGACAGCTTGCCCAAAAGCGATCTGAGATCAAGATGTTGAATATTTATAAGGGCCTGCCAATCTCTTATGAAACCAGCATAGATTCTATCGGGGATTCCGAGATTCAGATGCGCAGTAATAAACATCAGATCGCATGTTTATATTATCAAGGCGAATCCTATTTGCAAGTGGAGGAATTACCTTTTATTATCCGGTCGCAGGTAATGAGTTTGAATCTGGCAAAGGAAAATGCCATATTTTCGAATTTTGAAGCGGTGAAAAATAATATTGGAAGCCGTGGGCAGATTCGAGTCGAGCCTAACGAGCCGCTGATCGTTGCCATCCAATTTAATGGGTCTGCATCCGAGATTCTTGCCCCTTTGGCTGATATATCAGCAGGCGGGGCAAGTGTTTATTTTGAGACATACATGTTCCCCGCGAGATTGTCTCAACCCGGTACTGGTCTTACCATGACCATTTCGCTTCCAGATTCCGCGTCACAAAAATTGAAAAAACTTACACAGAAGCCGAGTATCGAAAATAGAAAATTAAGTATGCCCCTGCGTACAAATCCCCACGAAGGGCAGGATGGCAATATTGTTATTACTGCCCGGGGGATGGTCATTGCGGTCCATCCCGAGTTCCATTTGAAACGCTACAGGGTCAGCGCAAAATTGTTTTTCAAAGACCTGAGCCGCACGGTGATCTTGCAGTATATTTCGCAGCGCCAATCAGAGATCATTCAGGATTTGCGCGTATTATCTGATGAATTGTATAGTCTCAAAAAATAGTATGAAATGAGTTTTCCCGGTCCTCTCCCAGTTTCGCCGATCAATACTGTTGCTGACCAAGAGGTTGGGCTTCGGTCATTTCAGCGTGTAACGGCCCAGGTATTATCAGTGACGGGGACCACTGCAATCTTATCGATCGAAGGGCACCCTGTGGTGGCACAACTAACTTCCGCAGATCAGGCGGCTGCCTTGCTGTCCCAGCGCACAGCTCAATTTATAGTTACACAGTTGACTGATCAGGTGGTAACGCTAAAGTTTGTAAAGAACGATCAAACTCAATCACCATCAGCTGGAAATGTCCCGAATGGACCTGAACTCGCTTTGCGCCTGCTTGAGCAGAACAACATGCCTGTGACGGTCAATAACCTGATGATGGCGCGCTCGGTACTCAAGCAACATTTGCCGGTTACCGCCAAACTCCTCAATGAACTATCTGGCGCTCTTTCAGAATACGGCTCATGGGGTGAGGCAGATGCTGAAATGGCGGCTGCCATGAAAGCTGCGGGGTTGCCAGTGACGGCAGAGAGCCTGAAATTGGCATCGCATCAGGCTGCGAAAACTGGCGAATCAGTCTCGGGCTTGATCACAATGCTATCCCGCCTAATGCAACAGGATTTACCACCAGAACTTCTGAAACAGTTAAAGTTGAATCTACAGACCTTAAACGCAGTGATTATCAATGGGGATGGAGAACCGTCCCAATTGACCGAACAGCTCAAGGCCTCAGTGGATTTATTAGGCAGATCTTTGGAAAGTTTTTTATTGGAACAATCTCAAAATCCAAAAGGGCTATTCCCCGAAAAAAGTCTGATAACTCTGGTTCGATTACAAAAAATGCTTGAACAGTTCGGACAAAAAGAGGGGGCCGAAGCCGTCAAGGAATTTCTTGTCAATATTCGCCAAAATCAGTTTATGAATGTTAAGCCCGATCCAATTCCTGGAAGTGGTGTATGGACTGAGATTGGTTTTATGATACAGAGCGCCCGGCAAAAAACGGAAGAAAAATCCTCATCCGCACATATACGGATTGCCCATGAATCCAAAGCGGATTCTGACAAAATTAACCCAGCCTATACCCGTTTGGTCATTCAGGTGGAGTTGAGTCCGGGCGAAACGGTTGAGGTAGATCTTTCACTGGTCGGCAAGCAAATTCGAACTTCGATGATGGCGTCAGATCCTTTATGGTGCGATCATGCTCAGAGTGAACTGCCTTCCTTTACGGATGCTCTCCAATCACTTGGTTATAACCTGAAAGATGTTCAAATTGGCGTGGGCAATCCCCAGCCATTTGGCGGAATTACGAAGGCATTATCGGGTGATACTTTGATGACCGTGAACATTGAGGTGTGAGTTGGCTTATAAACGGTTCAAAATTTCCCGTCAGTTGGATAATGATGAAAAGCCTTTGATGGCAACCGCATTACAGTACGACCCCGAAAGGGGCGGCGCTCCGAGAGTGGTTGCGAGTGGGCAACGCAAAGTGGCAGAGCAAATTCTGGCTGAAGCAAAGAAACATAACATTTCGATCTATGAAGATGCGGCACTGACTGCCGCACTATCCAATGTAAATCTCGGTGAAGAAATCCCTGAGGAACTTTATCGGGTGGTGGCTGAAGTATTGGCTTACATTTATCGTGTGGCAGACAAATATAAAAAATAATCAAGACTTTTAATATTAAGTTTAGAGTCGATTGGTAAAAATACTTGTCATCTCAATATTTTTCACTAATCTGCGCGAATTATTAACCAATTCGCGTAAATTCGCAGACAAGTTTTTTTGGAATTCTAAACTCAAGTTAAGTTAAATTTTTATTTAATATGCATTGCGGCCGTGCTTAGCATGGTAAAGATCAAGCGGGAATTGTTGGCCAAAAGAAGCCCAAGAAAAATAAGCAGAACAACCTGAAACCATTTTTTATCCGCAATTTCTTTCCATGCGAGCGCGAGAAAAAGAATAATGGCGTATGTCCAATTGGCTGAGTAAAGGAAGAGGTCTTTGCCATAACGCAGATGAAGTGTGAAATTGAAAATCAGAATACAGATCAAGGCAAAAGAGAAACGGTTGTCTTCTCTTTTAATGTTTTTCAAGAAGAGAAATGCGCCGAGCAGTATCAGTCCAAGCCAGAAATACGCGAGTGATTTGCCGAACAAAGATTCGTATTTACTCAACCGCAGCGGGTCAGCTTTGAACATCCATACTTTCAGGAAGGGAATTTCCTCCTGAAGAATTAATGGGTCAGGTGCGACAATGCTGTGAAGGGACATAACGCGCAGGATCGCCGAGGCTCGTCCAAGCGAGGGAACAAAGGTATTCCCGGTTTCTGCGTTAAGGCTGGAAGGGGTGAAAAAGTATGGCTGTGAATCAGGGTAGATAAAATTATTGAGGAGAGATAATGGGACAGTCAACGCGGCGACAATCAGGCCATATCTGACCCATTGTTTGAAATTCCGCTTGACAAAAATAAAGGCGATCACAGTTTGAGCAAAGTTTGTGATCGTGATCCCAAACGAAACAGCGCCGGTAATGATCAACACGAATAATGGTCTGTCTTTGAGCAATAGCACCAGGAAGATCAGGGCGGTCGCGGAAAGAAAAATATAAGTTTCGATCAACGAACCAAAGACTAGGTGCGAGGCAGAAGCGCCAAGAAGCGTGGCGATCAATAAGGCATAAAGTGAATTCCCGATCGTATGTTTTACAAAATACCAAGTCAGAAAAACACATAGTGCGCCCGATAATGCCACCAGAACAAACGCGGCGGCGAGCTTATCCCCCTTTAGGAAAAACCCGGTCAATGTTACCAATGGTCTGATTACTAACAAGACGAAGGGATGAACTGAACGCCAGTAATAATCCTCAAATGCGGGTGTTGTGAAGCGTGTCCGCCAAAGCAAGCCGTCGGTGTCGAAGAAAATATCATCCACGTCAAAGGCGGGCCGGTTGAAAATGGATGCGAGGAGCAGGTATGTTGAAAAGAAAAAGAGACCGAAATAAGCAGGCCGGGCAGATTGTTTTTTATAAATTCAAAGACTAAAGTTTGTTTTAGTTTGTTATGACGGGCAGGGGATAAAAGCCATGTTGAAATTGGGAGGGCGGGAATAACCGCAAGAATAAAATAAATGAGTTGGGGTTTTTCAAGCAAAAAGTATGACGCGTCAAAAAGGCTGGTGAACTGTCCCGCCATTTTATACAGGGTCAGCGCGAAGATGGAACATATAATGAACAGGGTGGTGATGATTCCAAAATCAACCGGACTGTTTTGGAGTAGTCTCCTGGCCCTGCCTGATACATAATAAAAAAATATACTCATGCCTGAATGGACCAGGAGCGTGAGCAGGGTGATCTCAAAATATGTGGAATAAAAATTGCTTATGTAACCAAGTGAATAATAGCTAAAAAGAATACTCAATACCCCTGCAAGAAACAAGCGTGTATTTATAAAGCGCACGTTAAATACCAGAAACAATATTTAAACGGGACGATAAAGTAAGCTTATCGTCCCGTTTATTTTTTACTTCAATTCCTGTGCGAGTTGGAGGAATTCGTTCCATTCTTCTTCAAAGAAATGAACAGTAACACTGCTTAATTCAATGTGATAGGTGACTTCGCCGTCCGGTTCCTCGGCTTTCCAGGCAATGAAGTTTTCGGTCTCTGCTATGGTGCTGGTGCGGGGTTCATCATTTTTGTTGCTCATGGGATTCTCCTTAAGATGCTTCTGATTGTTCTGCGAATGTGGACACTATCGTAGCCACGAATTACAAATGTAACGGGGCGATCACTTTTCCTGATGCTGGAACAGGCCAAGTCGCCGTATGAATCGGCGGATTGAAACGATAAATCTCGATCCGATCGGCGGCGGCGGCTGGCGCTGTTCCTCTTCGGGCCAGGGATCTAAATCCAGCATTTTCCGCATGGTGTATTTCCATAAAAGCGCAGCAGTGGCGAGGATCGGTGCGGCGACGACCACGCCAACGATGCCGAACAAATTAGCCGCGACAATGGCGGCAACGAGTACCGCGGCCGGATGCACTTTTAGGGCGTCAGACAGAATGCGCGGCGAAATTATATTGTCAAAGATCTGGTCAATGAGCAGTGCGGTGATGAGCACGATGAGTGTGTAATAAAAGGGTGATAGTCCAAACAGTTTATATACCTGAAAGAAAGTAACCAGAACAAGCACGATCCAGTTAATAGCGGGACCAATATAAGGGACAAAGCGGGCAAGGCCGGCCAGGAATGCAAGGCTGATGGCGTAGCGCACCCCAAGGATGCTAAGTACAACGGAATAGACTGTGACTGCGAGTATGAAGATGATGATCTGCCCGCGCAAAAAGGCGTTCCATGTGCGTCCCAGTTCGCGGGAAAGGCGTTCAAAGTCGAGTTTGTAGTTTGGGACATCAATGGTAATGAATTGACCGCGTAACCCACCGCTTTCAGCGAGCACAAAATATGAAACAAGGATCACGAACAAGGTCCAGCCGAGGAAGTTGGCTGCACTCCCTGCAACTGACCCTACTAATGTGCCAGTCTGGCTTAATAGCGACTGCACTACGCCGAGTATCTGGCTGCTGATGGTGCTCAGATCCAATGCGCGGAAATCCAGTTTGAACGGGCCAAATTGATAAACCTGGCCGGAAATTTTTTCAATGAGCTGCGGCAGGGTGGTAATGGCATCCTGTATGATAGCAACGAGACTTTGAATTTGTTGTACCAATCCCACGCCGCCAAGAGTTAGCAACCCTAGCAACAGGATGATAATAACTACGTAGATCACAGCAACAGATGCGCTCCATGAAAAATGCAATTTGCGCTGAATAAAATCAGCAAGCGGTTGGAACAGGTAGGCCAATACAAGTGCGATCAACAGGGGCGTGAGGATAAATTGGAATTTAACCAATAATGCACCAATGATCACAACAATGGTGAGGGCAACAACGAGTTTTGTGTTCGTTCCCCAGGATGGAGAGGAGAGGCCTTTTGATTCGGTCATGGTAACTTTTCCATTTTTGTTTGATTCTATCAAAGATAAGTGATTTTACAACATAAAACAACAAACCCGCGAGTTTGGGCTCGCGGGTTTGTTTGAAGAGAAAAAGAAGTTTACGGACAAGCTCCAGAACCCCTTAAAATCTCAGCGATGATACTAAATGGGAATACACACCAGCGAAAAGTCGCGTCCACCCAGACAAAGGTGCTGATACAGATACAAATAAACAGAAAGACCACAATGCCAATAATAATGGGGGCCATATTTGTCTTTTTGAAAGGCGTGGATGGGGAAGCAGATGAGGCTGGAATTGGGGGAATGTATGCAGGCACGGATGCCTGTACAGGCGGCGGCTCAATCCGTGTGGCTTTGCGTGATACAGCCACTGTGGCGCCAGGATCCATATTGATCGCATCGTACATTAGTACGATATGCTCGCCCAGTGAAACTACATCGCCGGGTTTGAGCACCACTGGACCGGCAAGTCTTTGACCATTTACAAAAGTGCCGTTGGTGGAGCCAAGATCTTCAAGCACATATTTTCCACCTTGAAATGAAAGGCGGGAGTGTTTGCGTGAGATTTCCGCGTCGTTGATCGCGACTCCGTTGGAGGCGTCTCTTCCAATATGGATCTGATCTCCTTCTAGTGGGAAGATTATGCCGGGCGTTGGCCCCGATCGCATTACAAATTGAAATTGAGACATCTTTTCCTCCAGCGATAATGACAAATGATGTGTTTTTTTCTAGTTTACAAGTTTAGCAAAAAAAAGTCAAATCATTACTTTTTTTTACTCTGTTTATTATCAGCGGTTTCTGTAACGCGCCTTCCATGCGGCAGGTAAACTACAAATACTGTTCCAACACCGGTCTTGCTTTTTACTTCGATGCGTCCGTTGTGCCCCTGGATGATCTGTTTGCATATGGAAAGCCCGAGGCCCGTGCCGGCAATGCGTGATTCGTTTTCACGAACGCGGAAGAATTTTTCAAACAAGTGCGGTAAAGATTCTTCGGGGATGCCGAGCCCGGTATCTTGAATATAGAATGCAATATCCTTTTCAGTTTCCTCTGCGCGCAGCATGACCGAACCATTGGGGCGATTGTATTTAATGGCATTACTCAATAAATTCAACAACACTTGTTTGATCTTATCGCGATCAGCTTCGAGCAGAGGCAGCCTTTCAGGCGATTCCACGCGGATCTGGATGTTGTCTTCAGCAGCTTTGGTCGACATTACATCCTTGCACTCATACATCAAATCCGCGATGCTAAACGAGTTCTTGCGGAATTGCACGCGGCCCGACTCAAGCCTCGCTAGATCCAGGAAGGATGAAGCGAGCGCGTTCAGGCGGATGGTTTCGTTATGGATATTATTGATGATCTGATCGCGCTGGTCCTGGGACATTTCCGGCCGCAAAAGTAAATACGTGGCAGTGCTCAGGGAGGATAGCGGCGTGCGTAATTCATGGACAAATTCGGCGATTAGATCTGATTGTTGGAACAGGCGGGCATTTTCGATCGCGACAGCGGCTTGCGCTCCCAACACCAGCAGCATCGATTCGTCAGTGTCCGTGAATTTGCCTCTGTGTTTGTTGATCGCCTCCAGTACGCCCACGATTTTATTCTTCGTGACCAGGGGAATTCCAAGGATCGATTGCGTGGAATAACCAGTGGCCTGCTCGATATTCGAAAAAAAGCGTGCGTCATCATGCGCGTTGACAATGCGAACAGCCTGACGGTTGAGTACGATCCAGCCCGCAATACTGCCTTCCAGTGGAACGACCAGCCCGCGCTGGGTGGATGCATCCAGGTTCGTTGAGACCTGAAAATATAATTTTTGTGAAGTGTCGTCATATAACAGGATAGAGGCGGCCTCGGCCCCGCTGATCTCTGCGGCAGCATGTACGATGCGTGATAGAAGAATGTCCAGATCAAGGGTGGATGCAAGGTCGCGCGCAATATCGATCAAACGACGATAGCCATCCAGACGTTGGGTTTTTATTTCAGCCATTGAGAACTCTCTCTGTAATTGCAGGAATGATCATTGCCACGTCCTCAAGGATCGTGACATCTGCACGGACGTTTAGATAGGTTTGTGTATTATTGATAATGATAAGATGTGCGCCGCGATCCAGCGCCTGCATCGGCAGGCCGGCGACCGGCAGGACTTCCAAAGAGGAACCAGCCACCAGCATCAGGTCACATTGACGCGCTTCCCGCTGCGCTTTGAACCATGCCGCCTGGGGAAGTTGTTCACCAAACAGGATCACATCCGGCTTCAGAACCTGACCGCATTTTGGGCAATGAGGAATCTCTCCCTTTTCAACAAATGACGCGAGGTGAAATTCCGCGTCTACGCGATGATAACACTGGGTGCAGGTCAAGGTTTTCATTGTTCCGTGCATTTCAATCACGCCAATTGAGCCGGCCTTCTGGTGAAGTACGTCTATGTTTTGAGTAATGATACAAGATATGCGACCCGCTTTTTCCAGTTCAGCCAGGGCGGTGTGTGCCGGATTAGGCTGCGCGTAATAAATTTGATTGGCCAGCGGACGAAACCATTGGAAAAATTTCTCTGGATGTGTACGAAACGTATGCAGCGAAGCAACCTCCATCGGTTCATCGCTTGACCACAAGCCTGTTCCGGTGGAGCGGAAATCCGGAATACCAGATGGGGTGGAGAGTCCGGCGCCTGTCAGTACTACAGCATGTTTTGATTGACGGAATAGATCTGCCGCGAAATCAATATTTGTCTGCGTCTGAGGCGAAAACTGGATCATTGCGCCTTTTCGCGCTCTATAAGGGTGTCGGCAATTTTGAGGAATTGCTGGGATGTCATGTTTGTCGGCTGGCACATAACAGCGGGTGTCTGCATACGTTCAGCCTGCAGGAATAATTCCGGCGCGGGTGTGAGCGTACTCGCAATCGAATGTCCCAATTTTTCCTGGACCTGAGTCCATGACATTTGCGCTTCAGAGCGCTGACGATTGTTCAAAACCACGCTTATGCTCTTACGGTCAATGTGCATGTCTACGATGTTGTCGATCAACATTTTTGTGTGTTGGATTGTGCTTGGCGTGCCTTCCATGACGATAATTCGTTCCGCGCACATTGGGAGGATTTTTTGTACAAAGGTTGGCAGGCCAGTTCCCAGGTCCAGAACAATGAAGCGGGCGAGTGAAGAGAGGCGTGAAACCAGCGCTTCGTAATTTGTCACTTGTGAGGTCAGGGTTATATCACGCGGATTATCAGAGGCGAGGAAAAGTTTAATCCCGGAAGTGTGGGGCACTAGTGAAGCTTGTACTTTTTCGCGCGTCACTTCCACAACACTGCCTTGCAAAATTTCAGTCAACCCCTTTTGAGTCGGCACATCAAAATTGATGCCAAATGCACCCTGACCGGGGGTTAGCTCTGCTAGAATCACATCTGATTGGGTACGGGTAAAGATGCCTGCCGCCAGATTGGCCGCCAGTGAAGATACGCCCAACCCGCCGCGCGCAGAAAGTACTCCTATCACGTAGCCGTGTTGCTCAGGCGAAGCGGTAACAATATCTTTTGGTTCTTTGTGTACAGCGCGCGCAAGCAATGCTTTTACATGCGACTGTAATTCTGTGGGGTGGGTTGGCTTGGTCAGGTAATCATCTGCTCCGACTTCAAAGCCTGTTACCTTGTCATCCAGTTGAGTTTTTGCTGTAAACATTAAAATGGGTATCGCTACGGTTACCGGGTTTTTTCGCAGGCGGCGAGTGACTTCATACCCATCCATATCAGGCATCATTACATCCAATAGGATCAGATCCGGGCGTTCTTCCAGCGCTTTTGCCAAACCCTGTGAACCGTTCGATGCGGCGCTGATCTCATAGCCTTGTCTTTGCAACATCAAACCGACAAGTCGCAGCGTGTCTACATCGTCGTCTACGATCAGAATTTTTTCAGCCATTTTTGCCTCTTCGCTTGAATAATTTCAATATAAATGATTATAACGGATTAATAACGGTATGCTATAATAAAATTGCATTGGAAAAGGTTCTCCGTACCTATTGGGGATGACAGGCTTCGACGGGAGAGGCTGGTTCCGAAATGCGAGCCGAGCGCGCGCCGAACTCGTTAAATCAGCGCAAAATTTAAGTGCCAACCGCACTTCATACGCTGCTATGCCCCTCGCCGCCTAAGGCGAACCATAACAGTTGACATCTTAGGATGTCACGTCCGCCGGCACCGTCCTCTACCGGGTGACGGATCGGGCGAAACAAAGGTAGGGTGCTGCGCGCGATTCTGCTAAGCGTGCCCAAGACCAGCAGATGGTCACAGAGTTACCTGCCCGCCGAGATCTCTGTGATGACTAACTTCGGCAGGCTACGCTCGTAGATTTTCGAGGGTCGAGTCTTTCGGACGCGGGTTCAATTCCCGCCATCTCCACATAAATTCGTCCGGCAGTTTTTGCCGGACGAATTTTCTTATTCAAAACCAATGCTTTCAACTGTGATTTTGAATGGAGCAATATTACACAAGATAAGTTCTTAAGTACTAGTTCTCAAAAATCATGACAAAACATGGGTATCATTACCGCAAATCCAACGACTACACATACAAGTACAGCAATTCTCATTTATCAAAAAAATCAAGCATAATGCGAATTGCGGAATAATATGGAGTAAAAATGCAAATAAAAGCCATGAAACCTGTGATATTTCTTCTTGCCATTTTGACTTTGGCCAGCCTTGCATGCAGCGTTGACTTGTTTGGAACGCCCACACCCGCGCCTGCACTTGAAGTTCCCTCAACAGAGGCATCAGCCCAGCCAGAACAGCCTGCCGCAACCACGGAGCCGCAACAACCCACAACCAACGCCCAACAATTTTATACAGAGGAATTTGATTCGGAGAGCGAGTCATGGCAATACCTGGTAGTAAATGGATCGAATAAGAAAATTGTCAACGGCATCGTGGGTTTAATGTCTGTCCGCCCAATTGGAGGACTTTTGATATTTGATCTACAAGGGCCGAGCGCATGGGTGTATGCCACATACGAGCCATATACTTATACAGACGTCCGCCTCGATATCAGGACAAATAACCGCGGCTCCAATAACAACAACATCAGTCTCATCTGCCGTAAAAGTGATGCCGGCTGGTTCGAATTTGACATTGCCAATAATGGTCTTTATGAGATTCTATTCGGCAAGATCGTTGGAGACAGCGTAGAATACACCCCGATCGCAGATGGCGGATCAAGCAGGATCAAGACAGGCATGGCAGAGAACGAATATGGCATCACCTGCTTGGGCAACACACTAACCCTTTATATCAACGGAGAAGAAGCCCGCAGATTGGAAGATAAAAAATATCTTTTGCCCGAAGGCAAGGTCGGCCTCGCGGTGTCGTCCTTTAGAGATGCGCCTGTTACTGTGGATTTCTTTTGGGCCAAGATCAGCCAGCCGTAGAAATAGCCGATCCTGTTTAGGCAAGCCGCATCAAGTGATGCGGCTTGCCTTTTTTCATTTACAATTCAACCATGAACAGTAAATATATACTCATTGTGTCTTTTATTGGAATCTTATTCCTGTCAGCCTGTAGCGCCTCGACACCTGCCCCCGCACAAACGGTATTACCAACTCCGATCGCCCCGCCTCAGACTCCGCCCAAAACTGCCACGGCAACATTGACATCTACGCCTGTTCCGACAGCCAGCGAAGTACCCACAGTTATTCCAATGTATTTTAGCGAAGAGTTCAACACAGATCTCAATGCGTGGGAGTCTTTCCAAACGGGTGGAACAAATCCGCCAATTGTTAAGCTTGAAAACGAGTCGTTGCGTATTGATTTTTCCACAGCCGATACCTGGTTTTACGCTGTGCATACCGCGCATGAGTATTCAAATGTGTCAATCAGCGCAAGTGTTAATGGGTTAAGCGGTTCGGTGGGACTGGTGTGTAATTACAGTGAAGAAAACGGCTGGTATGAATTCAATATCGCAAGCGATAGAACATATAGTATTTTGTTTGGTCAAAGGCTGGCGGACGGTGTCGCTAAATATGTCCCGATCGCAAACGGCGCCGCCGATATCCTGGAATCTGGAAGTTTGAATTACGAGATCGGATTGATGTGCGACGAGAATAACTTGAAAGTATTCATTAATGGGATCCTCTTCCGCAGCCCTGATATCACCCGTTATGATCTGAGCGGCGGCAAAATTGGTGTTACAGCATCTTCATATAAAGAAATTCCCGCTATCATACTTTTTAATTGGGTAAAAGTAAGTGAACAATAAGGGTTCGTTTTTTAACGACCTGGTGTTGTATCCAATTATCCTTTTTGCTATACTTTTTATGTCAAGATCAATAAATGAGAGGAGAAAAAATGCGAACATTCCTGCGTCCGATCCTATTCCTGGTATTCATATTGCTCTCTGTCAGTCTGGCCTGTTCGGCTGTAACAGGTGGCGGCAATAATAATGATGTTCCGCCTGTAAATGATGGAGGCAACGATAATCCGCCGCTTGAACTGCCAACCACAGTACCCTCCATGGTTCAGCCCACAGTTGAACAACCTGTAATTGTTCAACCGACCCTTGAAGCGCCCACGTTGGAAGTGCCAACCGTTGGCCCTCAGAAATTCTATAAAGAAGAATTTGATGCGAATACAAATATTGAAAATTGGTCATACTTCACCACTGGCCCGGGTGGTGATGACTCAAACCTTGTTATTGAACAAAAAGGGGAAGGCTTGAATTTTGATCTCGGCGCTCTGGATCTATACGTTTATTACTTGTATGAAGGTGAAACCTACGAAGATGTAGCGCTGACCTTGGTCGCAGAGAACCAAGGGGTAAACAATAATAATGTAAGCCTGGTCTGCAGGCTGGATTATGATAATTCAGAATGGTATGAATTTAGTTTTGAAAGTGGCGGCGTCTGGTTTTTATATGCATATCAGGACGGCTATAATACCCTCGACAATGGCGGCTCCAATAAGCTTAACCAAGGGAAGGCGACCAACGAATATGGCATGACCTGTGAAGGGAATACGATTACCATGTACATTAATGGGGAGAAGATCAAGGAATATAATGATAGGAACTATAACTTTAGTGAAGGGCAGGTCGGTTTCAATATTTCTTCCTTGAATGTCCTGCCGGTTACAGTGGAAGTTCATTCTTTTGATATCGCAGAGCCATAAACAAATTTGAGGTCTATCTTGAGCCGCTCCAATAACATGAAGCGGTTTTTTTTATGTGTATCTAATATCTTGTTAACAGAATTCTTGCATACATAGCTTAATATTTATTTATTGAAAACTACAAGCAAGGAGTAACCACATGGCAAAAATCATCGGAATTGATCTCGGTACGACGAACAGTGTTGTCGCTGTTATGGAAGGCGGCACCCCCACTGTTATTACCACTGCAGAGGGCGGACGGCTGTGTCCATCCATTGTTGCGTTCAACAAGAACGGCGAGCGCATGGTTGGACAGACTGCCAAACGACAAGGTGTTATAAATTCAGATAACACGATCTATTCAATTAAACGCTTTATGGGCCGGCACTTTGAAGAAACCAGCGTTGAGCGCGGCATGGTTCCATTCAAGGTGGTTGAAGGGCCGTCCAATGACGTGCGCGTCAAGATCCCCGTGACTGGGAAGGAATATTCTCCGCAGGAGATCAGCGCGATGGTGTTGGGTAAACTCAAATCAGACGCTGAAGCGTATTTGGGTGAACCTGTTACGCAGGCGGTTATTACTGTCCCTGCATATTTTAATGACAGCCAGCGCCAGGCAACAAAAGACGCGGGCAAAATTGCCGGCCTGGAAGTCTTACGTATCATCAATGAACCCACCGCCTCTGCGTTGAGTTATGGTCTCGACAAGAAAAAGAACGAAACGATTCTGGTATTTGACCTTGGCGGTGGTACATTCGATGTGTCTGTGCTCGAAGTCGGCGAAGGTGTGATCGAAGTCAAATCCACGAATGGCGATACCCACCTTGGCGGTGATGACTGGGATCAGAAGATCACCAACTGGGCGGCAGATGAATTCAAGAAGGATCAGGGCATTGACCTGCGCAGCGACAAGCAGGCGTTACAACGCTTGCGTGAAGCTGCAGAGAAAGCCAAGATCGAGCTTTCCACAGTGATGGAAACCGAGATCAACTTGCCCTACATCACTGCCGATGCGAGCGGACCGAAGCACCTGCAGTTAAAACTCACACGCGCAAAATTTGAACAGATGACAGCCGACCTGCTCCAGCGCTGCCGTAAACCATTTGAAGCGGCACTCAAAGACGCTGGCCTCTCCGCGGACAAGCTCGATGAAGTCGTGTTGGTCGGCGGTTCATCACGCATGCCAATGGTTCAGGACCTGGTCCGCAGTTTGACGAATGGCAAGGAACCGAACAAAGGCGTCAACCCGGATGAAGTTGTGGCGATCGGTGCGGCCATTCAGGCTGGTGTGCTTGCCGGCGACGTGAAAGATATTCTACTGTTGGATGTCACCCCGCTTTCCCTCGGCGTGGAGACCATGGGGAGTGTTATGACCGTGATGATCGAACGCAACACGACCATTCCCGTGCGCAAGACCGAAACATATTCCACGGCCGCTGACAATCAGACCGCTGTTGATATTCACATCCTGCAAGGTGAACGCCCACTTGCCAATGACAACATGAGCCTCGGAAGATTCCGCCTCGACGGCATCCCGCCGGCCCCTCGTGGTGTACCTCAGGTTGAAGTGACCTTCGACATTGATGCCAACGGCATTCTGCATGTAACAGCCAAGGACAAGGCCTCTGGTAAGGAGCAGAAGATCACCATCACTGCTTCCACGAATTTGAACAAGAATGATATTGAACGCATGGTTCAGGAAGCGCGCCAGAATGAGACTGCGGATAAACAACGCCGCGAATTGATCGAGGTCAAGAACAATGCTGACAACCTCGTATATCAAACCGAAAAGGCACTGCGTGAACTTGGGGATAAGGTTCCATCGGCGGAACGCGGCTCCATCGAAACCCAGATCAACGATCTAAAGCAGGCTGCGCAAAGCGATGATGTGGCCAATATTAAGAAGCACACTGAGACCTTGCAAAACGCATTCCACGCGTTGAGCCAGCAGTTATATTCACAAGGTGATCCGCAGGCACAGGGACAGGCGCAGCCTCAAGGCGGCGGTAAGTCTGCCCCGCAGGACGGCGATGTGATAGATGGTGAAGTGAAAGAGTAAATTGCAAAGTGAATAAAAAAACGGTGACCGATTAATCGGTCACCGTTTTTTTTATTTGGCCAAGGAAAATAAACTTCGAAACTGGAGCAATTATCCCTGAGTTGGGCGCGGAGCTGCCGGGGCGACCGGCTTTTTATTTTGCGGGAAATATTTGTCGATCACACCCACAAGAATCCGATACATCAACAGGAAGATCAAGCTCCCGGCTGTGTACCAGTAATAATTTTGCGCCCAGCTCGAGCTGGTGTCTGTTCCGCTAAAGATACCGTGGAAGATCCCGAGCAGATACATTCCAAAACTGCCGTAATGCAGGAAACGCCATGATTTTTGCCCGATGATCGGGCGGATATAAAACGTGATGGCAAGGATCGCCCATGCGTAGAATCCGATCTGCCCCATGCCAACCCAAAACGGGCGGTACGCCACGGTGCTGAATGGGATGAGCAGCTGCAGCAGAGTGAATTTTATATAATGATCGCCAAGAATGACGATCGCGTGAAAAATTGCGAACGCCAGCCCCAGCAAACTGACATATTCATGAATGGCAAATGCGGCGGGCGCGCCCGGCCACAGCCGTGCCATTTTGTTGGTAATGCTAAGCCCCAATGCCATGGAGAGCCACAGCAGGGACAAAGAGACGAAAGCGGTTGCGCGTGAAAGATACCAGTATGCTTTGGGGGCATCACCACCCAGCGAAAATGCCATATTGGGCAGCCAGGCTGGCAGAAGCAATACTGCCACAAGCAAACCGGCTGTCATGGAAACCAGGAACATTACAAATGATTGCAGGTTGACCGATGATTCATTAAATTCAATTTGATCTGATGAGTTAGCCATTTCTTATATCTCCTTACAAATATCCATTTATTCCTTGACTATATAAAATCGTGCCGCTTTCAAGGATAATCAGCCCCGCCAGATTTTTGGATTCCAACCAGGCGAGACCTTCTTTACTTCCACGGATCAACACTGACTTTGCGGCTGTTTCCGCTTCGACAGCAGTCGGCGCCACGATGGTGGCAGAGACGACGTCTGACTCGGCTGGCAAACCGCTATGCGGATCGATAATATGATGGCGTAGTTGACCGCCTTGCATCCAGCGACGGCGGTCGGTGGATGAGGTCGCCACCCCGCAGCCGTGATCAAAATACATCATCCCCATGTAACCACTGCTTCGATCAAAAGGTCTGTGTACGCCGATCTCCCAGGGATTGCCATTTAGGAGGGGGCCGCTCATGAAAATATCTCCGCCGCAATTCATCAATGCAGAACCGAGATGCTTAAGGCGGTGAACCACTTGTTCAGCCGCCCAGCCTTTGGCGATACCGCCAAAATCGAGTTGTACATCTGCGGGAAGACATATGCTTCGGGTTGATTCATCCCATGTTAATGAAGCCAGTGAACGGACCATTGGCGGCTCAGATTCATACGGGGAAAGGTTCTGACCCGCCAGTAATCCGAAATCGCGGTCATATCCTGATTCGATTACAGCTGCGGCGATGGTTGGTGTTACCAGTCCGTCTGTATATTTTTCAGCGGATAGGGCGGATTGAAAGACCTGCCAGAGAGTATCAGAAACCGGAACGAGCTGATCGCTCGCCCGGTTTAACAGGGTCAACTCACTATCTATGCGGAAACGGCTCAAAACCTGTTCCCATTCCTCGAACCAACCTGGTACATCTGCCAATTCGATGGGGGACTTGTCTGAGCCGTTATCCACACAGACGAGCATTTCAGTGCCCATGGCACGGAATTGTAAGCGGTGGACCATTAGGAGCCGCCTGTGCCTCCGCCGCCACCCCCACCGCCGCCCCCACCAGTTGCAGGGGGCGGTGGTTCTGTCCCGCCGCCACCCCCGCCACCACCTGTGGCGGGGCCGGGGTCAGCTGCTGCCATGGAACTGCCGCCACCCCCGCCGCTATCATTATTTCCACCGCCTCCGCCGCCCCCGCCGCGGCGTTGTTGTTGAATTACGACAACAACCTGTTTTGGTTCAGCTCCACCAAAATATACTTTGCCAACTTGAGGTGCTGACTGGGCTGAAACGTCCGCGTTGGCTGTTGATGGGTCATTGCCGGTTTGTTGCTGTGAGCGTTCCAGAGCAGAGGCGCGATCCGGACCAGCGAACAGATTCCAGCATGCTAAAGTGGTGACCATGGATACGGTCGCGATAGCCACTTGAACATCGTTCCAGTTTTTAGGTGCGAGTTTATTACTTGCCATTGGGTCTGCTCCTACTTAATAGTTTGGCGTTAATCATCGTGCTCGTCTTCACCGCCGTTGTCATTGCCAGAGTCTTCATCATGGTCATCATCATTAGTATTGCTGCTGTTATCGTTGCTGCTGTTGTCGTTCGAGCTGCTGCTGGATGACACGCTGGTCGAAGACCCGCCGCCATTATCACCACTGTTACCGCTGCTGCCAACCCAGGTTGACTGGCCACCAGCAATATAAGTGACCGGTAATTTTGAAATGGACAGGATATTTCCATCCAGACCCACATAAACCAGATCGCCAGACGAGAATGTCACCATATACGCATCCACTCCATTAAGTTTCGCGTTCTCGGCGGCATATAGGTCAGTGCGCCCAATCACGTTGGATGCCAGATCGGCGGCCTGTTCAATTGTCATAGCGCCGCTTAAGGTGCTGGATGTTCCAGTGATCATCGTGTTGACGGGTTGCGCCTGTGATTGAGTTTGCTGCTGCGTGGCTTCTGTTGCAGCGCCGGTTTGAACGATCTTCTGATAAGCCGAGGCTACCCCAAACATTACGGCTAACATGAACGTGGTCAGTGCGGCTGAAATGAACAATGTGCTTTTTCTCATTAGATTAGTCTCCTTTTGACTGTATATGGGATAGGTCGCTCTGCCTCTAAAAAGGTTACTGTCTGGCATATTAGGATTCACTTAGAAAAACCTTTCAAATCCGTTTGGCGGGAGCCTGCAATGATTTTGTTATATAATTCTGTCATGAAAACACGCTTTAAACGTCTTTGGCTGATCCCAGCGGCCATTTTTCTGCTTATAAGTTTTTACTATTTCCCTCCTGTTCACAGTCGTCTGGCATGGCGTCTAGACAACGTAGTTGTCCAGGTAAAACATTTTTTTAACCCGCCGGACGAAGTTGTGTTCCAGCCCAGCGGGACATCGCCGCTCACCATCGAGACCGTTATCATGACGACTCGCGCCGAATACCAATTGACTCTCACGCCCCCCACTTTACTGGCGACTTCCACACTTAAGCCCGGCCCCACCGCCCGCCCAACGATCACCTCCACCCCTTTGCCCGCTTCGGTTATCCTGAAGGGAGTTAAATACGTTGACCAGCGCAACCGCTGGAATTACTGTGGACCAGCCAACCTGACCATGGCGCTCAATTTTTGGGGCTGGAAGGGAACCCGCGATGATGTTGCAAAGGTCATCAAACCTGGCGAAGACGACCCCAAAAAGGATTTCATCGAACGCGGCAAGATCGATAAAAATGTCATGCCATATGAAATGGTGGACTTCGTCAATGACACCACCGAACTCTCCGCGGTATATCGTTCTGGCGGAAATATAACTCTGCTCAAAAGTCTCATTTCCGCTGGATATCCCCCGATTGTAGAAAAAGGCTATTATGAGCGTGACTCAAACGGGTCAGTCAGTTGGATGGGACATTATCAATTCGTGACCGGTTACGATGATGTGACAAAGAAATTCACGGTACAAGATACTTATCTTGACGGACCCAATTTCAAGATAAGTTATGATGAATTCGTCGAAGGATGGCGCGATTTCAATTACCTTTTCATGGTCGTGTACCCGTCAGATAGTGAAGAGAAAATTCGCAACCTGCTCGGACCTTGGTCTGACGATCAATGGGCAAATCAGCATTCATTGGATATTGCAAATGAAGAGGTATCCACGCAGGCCGGGTTCAACGCCTTCTTTGCCTGGTTCAATAAAGGCACGAGCCACATTCAACTTCTGCAGTATGCAGATGCCGCCGCCGCTTACGATCAGGCGTTTAAAATCTATGCAACTCTTGATACGGTCAAACGTCCCTACCGCATGATGTGGTATCAGACCGGTCCCTATAAAGCCTATTATTACAGCGGACGGTATGCAGATGTGATCAACCTGGCCAAAATAACTTTGGATAGTGTCAGCGGCGGTCCGTATTTGGAGGAAAGCCTGTACTGGCGCGGCATGGCTTATTACATGGCCGGCCAGACCGAACTGGCAATTGATGATTACCGCGCTGCGTTAAAAGTCCACCCAAAATGGATACCAGCGACACAGGCATTGCAGGACCTTGGCTTTCAACCTTAAAACATACATGCGGACTTTAATGTCCGCATGTATGCATGAAAAATTTATAATCCTTATCTGTGGGAAGTAGGATGATGCACGCCGATGGGATCCTGCTTTGAAGTGGAGATCACCTTTCCGTCCATGCTTACATACACCAGATCACCGGACAGGAAAGAAACCAGATACACATCCGAGCCATTGAGCTGGGCATATTCTGTGATATATACATCTTTACGCCCGAGGACCTTGGCGGCTTCGGCAGCGGCGTCATAGATCCGTACAGTTCCAGCCGCAGGGGCATCCGCCAGGTTTGGCGTGATTTGCGGCTGTTCTTGCGGCTGAACCTGTTCCTCTGTCTGCGAATCATTGCCCGGCACAGCTGCTTCAACAACTTTACGATATGTGGAGACCAGCATAAACAAAAGCCCGATCACTACAGCGGTCAATATGATTGAAAGAATCAAAGTACTTTTTCTCATGGGGTAATTTCCTTATTGTTAATTTTGAAAAATGGATTTTATCTTTTGATGTGTTATTTTTGCAATCATCCGTAAGTCATAATGGAATTAATACAATCTGCAAATTTGTAAGTCGTGTAAGCATACACCAAAGTTACTCATGTTGCACAAGATGGTTTCGCCAGGATTTGAAAAATGAAAATTCTACACTTCGCCGACGCGCACATTGATATGGCCAACTACGGCCGCCACGACCCGGTATCTGGTCTGCCGATGCGTGTGCTGGACTTCCTCAAGTCACTGGATACGATCGTGGATGCCGCCATCTCTGAAAAAGCGGATTTGGTCATCTTTGCCGGGGACGCGTACAAAGACCGCTCACCCGCGCCAACATTTCAACGCGAGTGGGGGCGGCGCATTATGCGCTTGTCGCAGGCGCAAATCCCTACTTTGTTATTGATCGGCAACCATGATATTTCCCCAGCCGCCGGGCGCGCGCACGCGCTTCAGGAATTTAAAACCTTGCAGGTCCCTTTTGTGCGGGTATTGGATCAACCCTGTTTTCTCAAACCAGATGATCTTTGGGGATTGCCGATTCAAGTCATTGCCATGCCGTGGATCACACGCTCAGGGCTGATGGCTGTGACAGGTGAAACCGATTCAGCCGAAGCATTTTCACGCATTGAAGGAAACATCGGAGAATTAATAGAAGGCTGGCTTGAAGAAAGAGATACATCCCTGCCGGTCATTCTCACAGCGCACGCATCCATTGAAGGCGCGAAGTTTGGCGGCGAGAGTCTTGTGATGCTTGGTAATGACCTTGTGCTTTCAGGCAGTTTGGTGAAGAATAAAAAATTCAGTTACGTGGCCATGGGACATATCCACAAGCCGCAGGATGTGAACGAAGGCTTTCAGCCGCCAGTGATTTACCCTGGTTCCATCGAGCGCGTGGATTTTGGCGAAGCAAAGGAAGACCGCTACTTTGTCATTGCTCATGTAGAACAAGGAAAAGACACCGAGGTGGAGTGGATCGAACTCACAGGGGCGAGAAAGTTCATAGACCGCCGAACAGTTCTCAGGTCAAATGAGAACGTGAACGATGCGCTTAAAGACGCATTACCCAGCCCGAAGGAAATGTCTGAGGCGATCGTGCGCCTGTCGGTTGAATATCCAAGAGAGTGGGATACATTGATCGATGAATCCGCGTTAAGAAAATACACGGAAGGTACATTTGAATTTCATTTGGTGAAGCGCCCGCAAAGCGAGGCGCGTGTCCGAATAGCGGAGGGGCAGGTGATCAGCAGTTTGAGTCCGCTCGATCTGCTCGCGCAATATTTCGAAGTGGTTGCAGTGTTTTTCTTCTTTATGCTTTTGCATCAAACCGATAAATTAATGATCGGCTCTTTACAGGTACAGATCAGCGATGACTTTGACCTCAACAACAGGCAATGGGGATTGATCAATTCCGGCGCGTTATTCGTTGCCACAATTCTCTACCCGATCTGGGGCTATTTATATGACCGCTTCGCACGCACAAAATTAATTGCGCTCGCATCCTTCATTTGGGGCGCGACCACCTGGCTCAATGCCATTGTGCGCCCTTTGCCGGCTTTCATGATCACACGCGCATCCACAGGCATTGACGATTCATCCTACCCTGGCTTGTACACATTGATCGCGGATTATTTCGGCCCGAACCTGCGCGGAAAAGTGTACGGCATCTTACAGCTTGCACAGCCTCTTGGTTATTTGACAGGCATGATCCTTGCCTTGATGGTCGCGCCCATGATCGGCGGCTGGCGCTCCATTTTTTACATCACAGGTTCATTGGGATTGGTGATCGCGGTCCTGATCTATTTCGGCGTGAAGGAAATGCCGCGCGGACAGGCCGAGCCGGAATTTGAGAACATGCCTGAAATGCAGACCTTCAAATTCTCCTGGGCGGAAGCGCGGGAAATATTCAAGAAGAAGACCATGTGGTTCGTCTTTTTGCAGGGATTCGCGGGTGTTTTCCCGTGGAACGTGATCACCTTCTTCTTCTTTGGCTATCTTGAAACAGAACGCGGCTACGATGCCAACAGCATTCTCTTCACTATGGCACCTGTCATCCTCATCCTCGCCAGCGGATATTTCATCGGCGGCGCGCTTGGTGACCTTGCTTTCAAACGCAGCAACAAAGGCCGTATTATTGTTTCCAGTGTGTTGGGGTCTTAATGGGCGCGCTCTTCATGTACCTCGCCATCACCACTCCGATTGACGCAAAGAATCAATTCTTTATTTTCATGTGTCTCACGGCGGTCTTCATGCCGCTTTCCTCCGCGAACGTGATCGCCACAGTCTATGATGTGACCGTGCCGAAGTCCGCTCTACTGCGCAGGCCGTGGAATATTTCATCGAAAACGCGGGCGCGGCTTTCGGCACCGATCATTACCGGCGTTATCGCGGATGCATTTAGCTTGCAAACTGCCATCCTGCTGATCTGTTCGGTGGCATGGGGCTTGTGCTTCTTCTTCTACCTCGGCGCGATCTTCACCATCGACAAGGACTCGCACGATCTCCGCGCACAAATGGCGGCCCGCGCAAAATCCATGTAATTTCGCAGGGGTGAAGCATTCTCTTATGTACATCGCACAGATCGATCTCAACAACAAAAGGCAGGTGGAGGATTTCCTCCATTTGCCTTTTTCCATTTACAGGGATATTCCACACTGGGTGCCGACCCTGCAAATGGATGAGCGATTCAGACTTAACCCGAAGAGGTTCCCGTTTTATAAACATTCGCAAGCTACATTTTTTATCGCTTACCAGGGAAGCAGTCCTGCGGACGAATCGACGCGCGCAATAGGCCGCCTCGCTGTTTTGGACAACTGTCACTACAACGAATACAACAAAGAATCCACAGCCTTCTTCTATTTATTTGAATGTGAGAATAATCTCGAAGCCGCGAGCGGATTATTCTCCGCAGGCTTTGAGTGGGCACGTTCGCGCGGATTAAATAAAATCCTCGGTCCCAAAGGATTCACTCCGCTGGATGGATTTGGTCTGCTCGTCAAAGGCTTTGAGCATCGCCCCGCGTTTGGCTTGCCATACAACCCTGAATATTATGCACCGCTCATCGAAGCACAGGGATTCACCAAACACGGAGAATCCGTTTCTGGCTATCTCGGCACCAGCATCCAATTCCCCGAGCGTGTGCACGAACTTGCTGAACGGATCGCCAAACGCCGTGGAATGCGCATCGCGCGTTCCAATACCCGCGCTGAATTGCGTGCGCTCATTCCACACATCAAGGAACTTTACAACTCGTCACTCGAAGGAACGACAGGCAATACCCCGCTGACCGATGAGGAGATCGACACGCTTGCAAATCAGATCCTCTGGCTGGCCGACCCTAAGTTGATCAAGCTCGTAATGAAGGAGGATAAGGCTGTCGGCTTTCTCTTCGCCTACCCAGATGTTTCCGCCGCACTGCAAAAGACCAAAGGCAAATTATTCCCCTTCGGCTGGCTGACCCTGTTACAGGAATTAAAGAGAACCGACTGGCTCAACATCAACGGCGCGGGCCTGCTCCCCGAATATCGCGGCTCAGGTGGGACGGCGATTCTGTACAGCGAAATGTTCAAGTCGGTACGGGACTCGGGTCAATTTAAACATGCGGAGGTTGTCCAGATCGGTGTGGAGAACCAAGCCATGCAAAGGGAAATGGAAAACTTCGGCATTGATTTTTACAAGACGCATCGAACCTACGAACGCGATTTGTAATACAAATTTCAGTTCTTTTGACAGTTAATATCCAATACAGAAAAGGCTACAATAAAAAGCGGAGGGTCAAATGACCATCATTGTTGCCGATACCACCTGCGGTTTACCGCGTGACCTGCTCGCACAGCGAGGCATTCCTGTGATTCCGCAAGTTGTCATGTTCGGGGAGGATTCATTTCATGACGACAAGGAAATGGATACAACCACGTTCCTGCAAAAACTCAAGGCATCCAAGTCACTGCCCAAAACATCTGCGCCTGAACCACCGTTATATTTCCCTATATTCAAAGATGCGCAGGAAAAAGGCGAGAGCGTGATCGTGGTAGCGCCGACCGGCAAAGCCAGCGGAACTGTCCGCTCGGCACAGACTGCGGCGATTGAATTCCCAATGCTGGATGTGCGTGTTGTTGATACGTTGACCATTTCCTGCAATCTGGCGTCACTGGTTCTTTTGGCGGATGACATGGCCAAGGCTGGTGAATCAGCAGATGCGATCGTGGCGAAACTCGACGATATGATCCCGCGTGGACGGATTTACTTCCTCGTGGATACGCTCGAATATCTCGCCAAAGGCGGACGAATCGGCGGGGCAAAACGTCTGCTGGCTGAACTGTTGGAGATCAAACCCATTTTGCAGGTAAAGAATGGACAGGTCGAATCCTTCGAACAGCAGCGGACAAGAAAACGCGCACTGGCGCGCCTTGTGGAAGTGGTGGCGGAGCAATGCCCAGGCCCCGCTGGGGAATCCGCTCATTTGTGTGTGATCCAGGTTGAGGCGGAGAGTGAAGCGCAGTCTCTCGCTGCAGAGTTAAAGTCACGGGTCAGCGTTTCACAAATCCCCATTTACGAATTGCCTCCCGCGATTGTGGTTCATGCCGGGCCGAGGGCAATGGGAGTCGGCTTTTTTGTAAAATAGTCTGGTGACAAAGAATTGTGCTAAATACCACATGGTATAATTTTGCCGCTAATCGCAAAAATCCCCACAAATGTGGTTATTTCTGAAGGAGAACGTTATGTCTGGTCATTCAAAGTGGAAAACGATTAAACGCAAGAAAGGCGCAGCCGATGCCAAACGAGGCGCCATCTTTACACGGCTCACCCGTGAAATTGTGATCTCCGCCCGCGAAGGCGGCAGCGATATTGATTCAAATTTCCGATTGCGTCTTGCAGTGGACAAAGCCCGTGCGGAAAACATGCCCAAGGATAATATTGAGCGCGCCATTAAACGCGGCGCGGGCGAGGACAAGGACGGCACGGTCTTTGAAGAGATCACCTTTGAAGGCTACGGCCCGCACGGATCGGCGCTGATGGTTACGACCGTCACCGATAACCGCAACCGCACCGTACCCGATATGCGTCACGCCTTCAGCAAATACGGCGGCAACATGGCAGATGTCGGCGCAGTCGGCTGGCAGTTCGACCGCCAATCCTATTTCGCCTTCCCTTCAAGCCAGATGCCTTTTGACCAGGCTTTTGAACTCGGCATCAATGTCGGCGCGGATGATGTGGTGGACAGCGGCGAGACCATCGAAATTTATGCTCCCGTTGAATCCTTCAAGACGATCGCGGATGCACTGCATCAGGTCCATGTTCACCCGGATGAATCAGGCTTGCGCATGTTCCCCAAGCAGGAGATCGAACTCGATGTTGAGTCCACTTTGAAATTCATGCGCATGGTGGAAGCCATCGAAGAACTCGACGATGTGCAGGATGTTTTCCACAACGTCAAAGTTTCAGACGAAGCACTGGCTGCCCTCGAAGCTGCTTAAAGAAATCCAACCCAAGACGTCGTAGGGTCTTTTTGGACTCGCGCTCCGCCCCTACTTTCTTATTTAAAATGACACTAGCCTTAGGAATTGACCCCGGTACCGCCACCACTGGATACGGACTCGTACGCCTCACGCGTGACGGGGATCTGGTCGCTGTTTCCTATGGCATTCTCTCCACTCCAAAAGAGTCCACGCCTGCCGCGCGCCTCGAAATGTTATTTGACCAGCTCAATGATCTGCTCAAAGAGCACAAGCCTGACACAGCCGCAGTTGAAAAATTATTCTTCCAAACCAACGTCAAGACTGCCTTGGCAGTGGGACAGGCTCGCGGCGTGATCCTGCTATGCATCCAAAAAGCGGGACTTGAACCTTTTGAATACACTCCCAACGAAGTCAAACAAGCCGTCGCTGGTTATGGCGGCGCGGATAAACGTCAGGTGCAGGATATGGTGCGCGCATTATTGCAGCTTGAAAAGATCCCCAAGCCCGATGATGCCGCCGATGCGCTGGCGATCGCGATCACGCATTTGAATACAAAGCGATATGAATAACCACAAAGACACCTTAAGATATTAGATTGGAGGGAATAATGACTTATATTATGGTGGATGTTGAAACAGATGGCCCCATCCCGGCTGATTTTTCCATGATATGTTTTGGCGCGGTAATTGTAGATGATGCACTGGACAAAACGTTTTATGGTCAGCTACACCCCGTCAGCGAAAGCTGGATACCTGAAAGTCTGCAAATCAGTGGTTTTACAAGAGAACAAACTTTACAATTTGATGATCCCAAAAAAGTAATGAATAAATTTTACG